>CAYZMZ010000296.1:0-4772 GCA_964479655.1 uncultured Planctomycetaceae bacterium | reverse complement strand
ACCGTTCTGACGTCGTTTTTATGGACGGAAATATCCTGGGCGATTTGAGTAACCGCCTTGTTGACCCATGCTTGACGGGCGGGGTCTAACTTCGGACGCTGCGGTCCCAAATAGTACCAGGCAAGGCAGATCAGACTGCCGATAACCAAAACGGACAATATAGTACCGATAATTGTGCGGCGGTTGAAATTCGTTCCTACGTTTACGATTACCGGTGTCGAGGCTTGGGGTTGTTCTGACATGATTTATTTCCTTTTTTTCTATAATTTTATGAAAGTCGTTTTTTGATTGCCGTGCACGGTTTATTATGCGAATCCAATGCCTGAATAAGTACGTAATCTGACGGCGGAGTTGCTAATTGATTAAAGTACTTTTCTACCAAGGTAATTTCAATAGTTAAATCGTTGGCGATATCGATTGAACGGATGTTTCCGTAACTGGTTTGATTGGCTAAGGCATCAATCCGATTTTTAACGCGTAAAAATCGGGTTTGCTCGTCCCACGCGTATGATGAATTGATAAACAGCTTTTGCCGTTCAGGTGAATCTTTAGCTACTAAATATAAGTTCAACGGTGAACATATAACAGTAGTACCAGCGGGGAGAATTTTACCGTCCAAGCAGTCGATTTGTTCTTCCGTAGTTACGCATAAAAACGGGGTGTCTAATAATACTGTGGATTCCATAATATCGATTATTCCTTGATTTCGTCCATCCAGTCTAAATATCGCTGAACCTGAGCTTTGGTTACGCTGGGCGTTGTTGAGCTTAAGGCGTCGTTTAGATCTGAATAAAGGAGTATCTTTGAAGGCTTTTCGGAGGAATCAGACGGGATGTTGACCAATCTGCCGATAGCATTTTTCTTGGCGCGGTCGCAGATACCTTTGATATCCGCTCCGGAATAGCCGTCTGTCTTTTGCGCGAAATCGGATAGTTTGATATACGGGTCCAGCGGGATTGACTTTAAGTTCAGCTTGAAAATACCTTCCCGTGCGGCGTGGTCGGGCAGACCAACGTAAATTCGTTTGCCAAATCGTCCGGGACGCAAAACTGCGGGGTCTATATCCCACGGATTATTGGTTCCGCCTAATAACAAAAGCGTATTCTTTCGGGATTTTAAACCGTCGGTAAGTACGAGAAACTCGGTAACAGCCGAGCCTTTGTCTTCCGCATCGCGTTTTTTGAGTATCTGCTCCGCTTCGTCGATAAAGATAACCGAACGCTCAAATTCGTCTGCGGCTTCAAATAAGCGACGCATATTTTTTTCGCTTTCTCCCACATATTTATTGCGAATTTGTGAGCCGGAAACGGAAAAAAAGGCGGCGTCCAATTCGCCGGCGACGGCTTTGGCGACAAAGGTTTTACCGGTACCGGGAGGGCCGAACAACAATATTCCGCCGCCGGCTTTTATGCCAAACAGGTCGTATAATTCCGGATGCGTAATCGCGTTGGCGATGTCTTCCTGCAACGTTTTTTTAACTTCGTCCAAACCGGCTACGTCCGCCAGCTTGACGTTGGGTTTATCTCGAACCAGCCATTCTTCGGCAATCGAGGCGTCTTCGGATTTTTCTGCGGAATTGGTATTGTTGCTGGAATCGGCAAGAGTATTGGCTTTTGACCGATTTTTTGGTTCTGAACCGATTCGACGTTTAATTTTTTCGGCAGTATCGAGCAATTCCCGTGCGTCCTCAATATAGGCTTGAGAAACCGAACCGTCGGTATGTTCAGCCAGATTCAGTCCGTATTCTGCCGCTTTAACGGTATGCGAAAAGGCTTTGGCGTATTGCTGCTGTTGTAAAGCGGCGATAGCTGCGTCTTCATGCTCTTTCTTTTTGTCTGCCACAAAACTCATTTGGAATCCGTCTCCTTGAGCAGTTGCTCCATTTTTTGTTTGACTTCGCTGATTCCTTCCTGCTTGTCCTTTTGTCCAACAGAAGCGGTAACATGATTTCCGCCGATATTCAAAGCGACTTCATCTTGAAGGGTAGTCATCAAAGAATCGACATCGGGAATTAAATCGGTGTCTTTAACGGACATTCCGTTCATTTCTTTTCCGAATTGAGATTCCCAAATTTTATCTAACTGCTTACCGTCGTCAAGTTTATCGTCAATTCCTTCCAGGGAATCGATAACCAGGTCTACATCGACGTTGATAACATCGTTCAGTGCGTTCATCGCTGTTGCGAAGACGTTATTAACATCGAGCATTTTCAGGCGGGTGATATAGTTTTGAAAGACCCATTTTCGCTTTTCGAGCTGATAGATTAAAACTTCCGCCGCTCTGAATTTTTGAACCGAGAGCATGGCAGCCGATTTATTTCCGGCCGCAGCCGCCTGTTTGGCTTCTTCCCACGCCTTGTTTTTATCGGCGGTCATTTCTGCTATAGACGCGTTTACTGTATCTATCGCGTCTTCGGCTTTGGTAAACGCGCGGCGTTGACGGCGGCGGATTTCTTTATCTCGTTCGCCTTTGGACATAAATAAACTACTGAATGATTCTGTAATGGTCATATCTTTTCCTTCTTATACGATTTTATACGATAGTTGAGTTGTATATTATAAACATTTATTTCCAGGTGATTATTCTTCCAAAATATCCTTGGAAGGGTCGGTTTGCGTTTTTTCGGTTTGCGGTGAATTACTTTCAGGAATCGCATCTGACTTACGGGCAGACGATTCTGTAACTGGGACAGAAACCGTTTCCTGTTTGACGGCTTCGGTTTGGGATGCGGAATGAAACTCGCTTAATTTTGCGCTAATATCGATGTTTTTGATCGTTTCCGGCTCGGAATAGCGGGTATTAGACAGCTTGGCAATGGCTCTATCCTGCTCGCGCATTTCCATCTGAATATCCAGCAGGTCGGAGGTTAGATCGGCAATTTTATCGGCGTCCAGTTCGGTTTCCAACGCCGTATAAAGCTCTTGATATTTTCCGATAATCGTATTGAGGGAATCGCGATTTCTGAAAATAATATCGCGTTTTCCGGAGAGGGATTCAAACTGAGCTAGCAAAGACGCAATTTCGCGTTCAAGAATTTTGCGAATTTCGCCGGTTGAAGCTTTCATTTCAGCTTCTTTGGTAAGGACTTCGTCTTGCAGACGACTGATATTTAGCTTCAGATCTTTGAGATTATCCTCTTGCTTTTTTAGTTTGATTTCGCTTTTTTGAATTTCTGCTTTTATTGCGGCAATCTTTTGTTGTCCTTCAGTTTGCCACAGGCCAAGGCTTTCCATTAATTTTCGGAACGCGAGAAAAATAGACATAACAACCTCATTGGGAATATAAAGAAAAAAATATTCACTTCTACAACTCCTTTATTGTAACAGTTTTTTTCCTGTTTTGCAAGAGGTTAGACCGCTATTTTGCAAAAAAAACGAAATTTTTTACGACTTGAGAAATTGGGGGGGGATTGTATGATAACCTTGTGACTCAAGTAGATAGTATAAAACCAGTATATTGGGATTTTACTTCCGCAATAATTCCGTTCGCTACTTGTTTTTTCTTGAAGAGAATATATAATAACAAAGGGAAGGTATATTTGAGCGAATTAGAATTATTATATAGGTAGCATGTTTTCAATTTTGTTGGAGAATGCTATATTCCTTAAAGACAATTAATTGGAGTTTGTATGGGCTACGGCGAGTTAGAATTTAAAATTCCGCGAGAAAGTGAAGATTACGCTGAATGTTCGTCATACGCAACTTCGGTAATTGGCGATATTGTAGATTCAGCGATAAATCACAAACTTAACCAAATAATTCTTCGAACAAACTTGAAATATGGTTTGCCGATGGAAAATATCAATAAAATTGCAGAACCGCTTGTTGAGGCTTGGGCTTTTGAAACCTTTCAAAATGTGCTTCAAGATACACGGAACGCATACGCATTAATTCATGCCGAAGCAATGCCAAGATTGTATAAAGCGGATATTATTTTGCAATTTAGACGACAACGCAAATTCGAGACGGGGATTACTGCCGAAGTTGATGTAAAATCGACCTCGGAGGATATTCAAAGTAGCGGAAAGTCCCCTAATATTACTTCGTTTGAACGAATTCGCTCTGCTTATATTGAAGACCCTGATTATTTATTTGTTATTCTTTCGCTTAAGCATCGAGTTTACACAACGTTGGACACGGATGGTTTGAAAACATGTATTATGGAAATTGTTGCCAGCAGCGTGTACGATTTGAAATACCTTTCAGTATCCGATATTAGCTATAATCCTTCATTGGGTACTGGACAAATTCAGGTACGAGATATACATTATGTAACTCTTGTTTCTCGTACGACATGGGAGTTTTGCCAGTTACTTGATACAAAGTTTATCAATTCCAAAAAAGGTTATAAAGAATGGTTGCGATTGGCAAAAAAGAATGAATGGGTTAAATAAAATGATAGAACCGATTACAATACTTGGCGATGCGCTTGAAGAACTAAAAAAGCTGGCGGACGATTCCGTAGATTTAATAATCGCGGATCCTCCGTATAATTTGGGAAAGAATTACGGAAATAATATCGATAAGCTTTCTTGCGAAGAGTATTTGTTTTTCTCGCAGAACTGGCTGGCGGAGGCTAAACGAGTACTCAAACCAACAGGGAGTATTTATGTATTTATGGGATTTCGTTTTATTTCCTTTTTGTACAATATCCTTGAGCAAGACTTGCAAATGTGCTTTAACGGTTGGATTACGTGGCATTATACGCAGGGTATTGGACGTACCAAAGGTTTTTCTCCCCGTCATGACGATATTTTGCTATTTACTAAAACC
>CAYZMZ010000295.1:0-4775 GCA_964479655.1 uncultured Planctomycetaceae bacterium | reverse complement strand
TCTTGTCGCGGCAGGCAGATTTTTTCGTCGTACACTTGACAGGAAAGCCAATTTCCGGCAAACCAGTCTGGACAATCGCCTACCACCCATAAATCGACCGGGGGCTGAAAATTCTTCTCAACTGACCGGAGAGAGTACAATAGCTCGTTGCCTCTTGCCATGCGTGCAATCCAAGGATAAACAATTGTCGTTACTTCTGTTTGATTCATAATTAATATAGAAGGGTTGAAAGTAAAAAATAAATACGCTTGAACGCTATACGGGGCTATTATCTGCCAAACTGTTTCTCTGTCAAATTCAAATGATTTGGGTATAATTTCAATTCGCGGCAAATTTTGGAAAGGCAATCTCCCTAACCTCGGACTTCAGTCCGGGGCAAAAAGAAAGCCTTTTTCCGATCCTCTCGTTCGTCGAGTGCAGCAAAGCGGTGCTCGACGAACGAGATTCATTTTTTAGTTTGCTTTTATACCTGCCACTAAAGTTATGGAGGATATTCTGGTCGTTTTCTCCAAAAACGCCTCAAAATTGGAACACCGAATGGAAAGTAACGGCTACGTGTTTTAGTCTCTTGTCGCCGTTTGATTTCGCCCTGTAAATAGAATTTGTCCCCGGAATAGAAATTGTCCTTGTTTTATCGACGTGGCGGGGAATATTTTCAAAGAGAAACTGATATATTTTCCGGTACGCCTTGACGAAATTCAATCCATGGGGTAAAATCGGACGTAGCGAAGTTTTCCCCGCGAAATAGATTTTTCCCTTGAAATAGAATCGTATTGAATCAGGCGTTGTATGCTTGGATTCTACGTGAAGTTTCCCGGCTTATGATAAGCCGTTTCAATCCCCGCCCCCATCGATAAAACAAAGGGTTGTTTGATTCTGGCGGGATGAAATCAAAACGACGTTAAGAGGAAAAATCACGTAATCGTAGTATGATACGGCGTATAAAACGGCGTACAATACGGTGTTGATGGGAAAAATCGCGTAGTTTTAGTAGAATCCCCCCCTCCCCCCATTTAAAGGAATGTTCAAATGAAACGCTTTATTGTTGTCGGTGTTATGCTGACCGTTGTATTTGCAATTACTCTGCAAAGTTCTGCTCAGGAATCGTATGCAAAGGGTAAACGTCTTGCTGTTGGCGATTACTCGGCGGGAAAAATGTGTGTTATAGAACCCGATGGAACAGTCAGCCGAACGGAACCCGCGCCCAGTTGCAACGATTTATGGGTTTTGCCCAACGATCATATTTTATATACCACCGGACACGGTGTTAAAGAAACCGATGCGCAGGGCAAAGTCTATTTTCAATACAACAGCAAGTCTGAAATTTTTGCCGTTGAGCGTTTGGCAGACGGTAATACTTTCGTCGGAGAATGTTCCAACGGCAATCTGCTGACAATTGCTCCGGACGGAAAGATTGTCAAACAGCAATCCTTGCCCAATACAAAGGGAGGACATTTGTATATCCGTAACTGCCGCGTTTTGGATAACGGGCATTATTTGGTTTGCCATTACGGAGCGAAAAAGGTCGTTGAATACGATGCTGATATAAAAGAAGTGTGGTCTTTTGATACCCCTGCCGGTCCGCACAGCGCAGCCAGAGAGGCAAACGGTAATACTCTAATCGCTTGCGGCGATACGGGTAAGCCCTGCTTTTTAGTTGTTTCGCCTGATAAAAAAGTGGTTTGGAGTTGGTCTAACGACGATATGGAAGGCAATCCGCTTAAATTTTTTACCGGATTCCAAAAATTACCTAACGGAAATTATCTGTTTACCAACTGGGTTGGACACGGAAAATTCGGTCAAGCTCCGCTTTTATACGAAGTGACGCCCGATAAAAAAGTCGTTTGGACTTTTGAGGATCATAAAAATTTCCGTGCTATTGCTACCGTAGAAATTATGGACGATAATATCGGCAACGCTATTCACTAAAAATTCAATGACAGATAATTTACCGAATAAATCTGCTGTTTCCCCGTACCGAATTTTGCGGCGGCAATTTATCCCTGCGCTTTGTATAGCCTTTTTGCTCGGCATGGGGGTTAAATTGGTTACCATTCGAGTGATGGATTGGTGGAATCCGGCTCCGGTATGGCAAATCATACCGGAGAATTTCTGGACGCAACCTGTTGCCAGCGAATCCGTTTCCGAGCTTCAGGCAGATAAACTGGGTAAATTATTGGTCAAAAAAATGCCCAAACAGTTCTGGAAGATGGATACCCGGTCCGATTTTTGGGTAGAATCCATTCGTAAATATCTCGATAATATTCCGGCTGAAATGGAAAAAATTTCGCCGGATGAACGTAATCAACTTATTGAATTGTTCAGGCAGGGTTTGGCGGTCGGGGTCGCAGACGCTCAAAAACAGGATGCCGCCGCCATGGTAAGTTACGTCTACTTAGGGCATCAACGAGATCGCGACAAAGGAATGTGGCTGTATTTCCGCGGCGAAGATATAGACAAAATCTTCTATTTTAAAATTCCGTGTCGTGAATATCCGCTTAAGGAGGTCAGTTTGGGCAACCGGGTTCCGTGGGACGAATACGCCTTGATTGATTACGAAAATAAATCCGTGATTCAACCGGGGGAAATTGTTTTTCTGGAAAACGGTCAGACGAGTCAGCAACGGGCGATTCGCTTATTTACTGAAATTGTAATCAAAACTCTGCCTAGCAAATATCGCCTTACGCCGACTTCGCAGTTTTATAAGGAATATTTCAATCAAAATTTTGTTCGAGCAACGGAACTTTATCCGAATCTTCCTGAATCGGATAGAAATAATCCCGTTGTAGAAACAATGTACGCAGAGGCTTTTTGCGATTACTTCCAGCTGAAAATTTTAAAAGGTGAGTGCTCGTCTGAATTAAAGCAACAATTAAAAGATTTAATTGATAAAAGCGGGAATAAATTTTCTGCGTGGCTTATTATTCCTCAGGCGAATTATTATCTCGGACGATTTGAATCGGATGAGAATTTAAGTTATGAAAATCTGATTAAAATGACTGAAATAACGCATGACCCGGCTTTAATTCCGTTTTATCGGGGAATGTACTGTCAGGAAAACGACAAACAAGAGGAAGCGATAGACTTTTATCGTCAAGCGTATGAGTTAGGAATGAAAAACGCCGCGTTATACTATTTGCTTATTGTCAATTTAGGTACTTCTTCAGTTGATGAATCCAAAGTTGAAGAAGTGGCGCGACTGATTGAAGAAGCTCTGACGCTGTTTGGCGATAATTTTATGGATAAACTGAGAGACAATTAACTCTGTTTATTTTGATATTTTAGGCTGATTTACGAAATTTTACTATGACTGCTTGATTTTTTTATCGACGCCGTTTTGATTTCGCCCAGTAAGTTAAACTAAATCTTTGTTTTGCCGATCAGGGCGAAATGAAACGACTGGTTTATGATAGTACAAACCGGAAAAATTCAAGTGGAAGCAGTATATACCCGGAAATATCAATCTGAACCAGGCTATAAAATGTTTCTTTCAAAGGGCTTGTAATAATATTTTTTTGGATTATCATTAAGCGTTGTTTTGGTAAATTTGTTTTAGGCGACTTGCCGCGGAGTTGTTCTTCGTGCAGCCGGAGGGATACGTTCCCCGGTTATCGTCGCGTAAATCTAAAAGTTATAGTATGTCAGAAGAAACGTTTATTCTGCCGGATGACGAATCGTTGTTGGCTTTGTTTGGAACGTGCGACCGGTACGTTCGCCGAATTGCTCAAACATTTGGCGTTAAAATATGGTCGCGGCAAGACAAAGTTCATATTCAAGGAGATTCGGAAAACGTCCGTAAAGCTCAGATGATTGTCGCGCGTATGATTGCTAATCCCCACCTGACAGACGACGATCTGGCCTGCTATATTAATGCAATGGAAAACTACAAAACTATTCCCTCCCCTGTAACGCCCTCCCCTGTATCCCCGGTTATTTCTTCCCCGACAATTTCGCAGTCCGATTTTTCGTCGTCCGAATTTTCGCAGTCCGAATCTAAGGGGGCGATTGGTTCGTCGACAACCGCGGAATTGCCTGATGTTTCCCCGATTCCTCAAGACGTTAAACCGCTTGAGGTTTTTACGGGGCGTCGGATTCGTCCTCGTACTGCCGGTCAAGCGCGTTTTTTAAAGGCACTTCAAAAAAATGAGATTACCTTTTGTTCGGGCCCGGCGGGAACGGGGAAAACGTATTTAGCAGTAGCTGCGGCGGTAGCTGCGATGAAATCGGGGCATGCGGAGCGGATTATGCTCGTTCGTCCTGCTGTAGAAGCGGGCGAAAGTTTAGGCTATCTTCCCGGCGACTTGCGGGCGAAAATCAATCCCTATCTCAGACCGCTGTTCGATTCCCTCCATGATATGATGGACCCGATGAGTATTACTCGCCTGACGGAGGAAGATATTATCGAGGTTATTCCGCTGGCTTATATGCGCGGTCGTACTTTTAACAATGCGTATATAATATTGGATGAGGCGCAGAATACAACGATTTCTCAGATGAAAATGTTTTTAACCCGAATGGGCGAAAATTCACGCGTTGTCGTTTCCGGCGATACCTCCCAAATAGACCTGCCGCCTAGAATGGAAAGCGGATTGGTCGATGCAATTCGCCGATTAAAAGGGATAAAAGGAATTGGCATGATAGAACTAAACGCATCGGATATTGTCCGCCATCATTTGGTTCAAAAAATAGTAACCGCTTACGAGGGAGTTCAATGAGTACGGGAACCGGAGCAGGCAAAAGTCGTTCGCAGCGTCTAGGACGGTTCAGTTCCGAAA
>CAYZMZ010000294.1:0-4799 GCA_964479655.1 uncultured Planctomycetaceae bacterium | reverse complement strand
ATAGCCGTGCGTGAAACACACGGAAAAGAACGACAAAAAAATTCATCCCAACCGCGTAGCGGTTGAACCCGAGCCGGGGAGGCGGTTGGGCGACCGCCCGTTGCCGAAAAAAGGGGAGAAATAGTACAAGGCGATTTTACGGGAAGGCACGAAGACACGAAGGAGCACGAAGAAGAATTATAAGGGTTGATTTTGAATACCGCTTGCCCCCCAACGCCGTTAGGTGTTGAATGTTCATAGCCGTGCGTGAAACACACGGAAAAGAACGACAAAAAAATTCATCCCAACCGCGTAGCGGTTGAACCCGAGCCGGGGAGGCGGTTGGGCGACCGCCCGTTGCCGAAAAAAGGGGAGAAATAGTACAAGGCGATTTTACGGGAAGGCACGAAGACACGAAGGAGCACGAAGAAGAAATTTAAGGGTTGATTTTGAATACCGCTTGATTCGGTGCCGAAGTCTTAACCTCTTTAGAGGTTTTCGAGTGGTAGAACGCGACGCTCCGCTCTCTTTTCCCGTGCGCAGCCAGCCGGAGGCTGGCTGCGCACGGGAAAGATGTGCGGGTGGGGGCGGGGAATGCGGCGTTCTACCGTTCGCTGCTCCCTCCGGGAGCGGGGTTAATTTTTGTCGTTTGTTCTACCTTTCGGAAACACCTACGGCGTTGGAATTGTATACAAAAAGAAATGTTCTACCTTTCGGAAACACCTACGGCGTTGGGATTGTATGTAAAAAGAAATGTTCTACCAAACGAGAACACCTAACGGTGTTAAGAACGGGAGCAAGCTCCCTTTTTGAAAGCGGGAGCAAGCTCCGCGCACTCCAAACCAACTGGTTATTTGTTTATGCAATGCCCGTACGACGGAAAAAGACCTCGGCGGCTGTCATACAAACCCCCAGCCACAACAAATACTGCCAGTAACGATAGGTTTTCGATACCGATTTATCCGACTTGACAAAAACCTTGCCCGCTTCAATTGCAGGCGGAATCGACTGGTTGGAATCGGCGACTGAAATCGACTTATCCAGCCGGTATTCATCGGTGTAGTTTTGTACAATCCCGATTTTCCCTTGCCAGATAGTCTGGTTATTATCGAGAACGTTGACCTGTAATTCCCCTTTTTCCGAAGGAGAATTGATCGCAAATACGCCCGGACATATCAAAGGAACCTCTGCTATTATCTTGCCGGACTTGTCTGTTATGTTGCAAGATAAATTATTGGATTCGACAATCGGACCTGTAATTTTCATTTGAGTTCCGTTATCAACAATTTTATACTGCGTTGCAGGATCCGGACGTCTGACGTGATTTACCAACCGCGACCAGAAGGGACCGAAGCCGTCCCAGCGGAGCCATGCCCGACTCCATCGACTTTCTACATCGGAGGTAAAAGCGGCGACAATTCCCGCGTTTCCCTTGTATCGATGCCAAGCTAAAATCGGATCGGAGATTCCCTCAATGGCTGGAGCGGCGTAGACGACAAACGCCCCGGATTTCGGCTTTGTCTGCACGTATCCCAGCAAAGACGGGGATTTACTGGCGTCGAATTTCCCCAGCGATGACAGCGTTCCAGCCGACTGCAACTTGGTGGTTCGTTCGATAATTCCAATTTTAGCGGCAGAAGCGGTTTCCAGCGCGAAAATAGACGGAAGTTCAGCGGGGTCCTTACAGGCGTACATGGTTCCCTTGCCGAAACGGGCGAGGTCAGCCAGAATTTGCGGGTCGGCTTCTTCGCCTACCGCGACAGACGACATCGTAATTCCCGAGGCGGCAATTTGCTGCGCTAATTGGTTAAAATCGCCCGGCTGAGAAACGCCGTCTGTTAAGACGATAATATGCTTTAAGTCTGCAAAGGATTCTTCCAACGCCTGTTTCGCTCTGCATAAAGCGGGATATAAGTTCGTTCGTCCTTCCGCTTTAATAGAATCAATTTTCTTAATAATCGCGTCTGAATCCAAAACCGGAGCGAGTTCTACGTTCCAGTTATAATTATCTTCGTAGGTTAAAATACCGAGTTGGTCGGTGGGCGAGAGTACTCCCACAGCGCGGCGAGCCGCTTCTTTGGCTAGTTCAATCGCCGTTCCCGGCTGACCGTCTGGAGAACCATCGGGCTTCATGGAGGCGGAACGGTCTAAAACCAAGACCATCGCTAAAGACGGACGCGGCTGTTTGCCTTGTTCGACGCATTCAACAGGCATGAGTTCCTCTAATTTTGTTCCATGCCAGCCGCCGGCCGTAAAAGATTGATCTCCCCCCAAGGCAATTACGCCTCCGCCGGAGGTAATATACTCTTCCAAGCGGAATAATTCAAATTCATTCAACGCCGTGGAAGGCGTATTGGACAGAATAATCGCCTCAAATTCATCTAAATCATCGGGAAACGATTCTGTTGTACAGGCGGTAATCGTTAAAAACTCGGCAGCCAAGGCTTTTGACAGCGGAGCGGCTAGATTCGGCTTATTTTCTACCAGCAGGACTTTTCCCTGTGGCAACGCGACGACCGAGGCGTTAAAGACGTTGTTTTCAGAAAGCGTATCTTTCAACGACGAATCAGGATTGGCTATTATCGCCTGGAACGAATACGCCTGCGTTTGGGCGGGCGTAAAGTCAAAACGAACGGTTTGGATTCCCGGCTGCGCAAATTCTATCTGCTGAGCGGGAAAAACGGATTTGTTTGAATTATCTGAGGTATCTGAACCTCCCTTTTTATCTGTCGATTCTGCGGTTTTCGCCAATTCTGCCGTCGTTGCTTTCGCCTCCGTTGCTCCCTCCGTTGCGGCGGTTGCCGAACGGGGAGTATCGGCTAGCGACAACGCGATTTCGGCCTTTTGAGCGGTATTGGATTTAACGCGAACTTCAACCTGAAACGGCTGACCAACGCGAACGGTTTGCGGAACGATTATAGAATCAATGAGAATTTCCGGTCTTTCGATTTTACTGGCAATATCGACTGAATAAACGTCAATTCCAAACTGATTGATTTTACCCTGTTGTTCAGGAGCCGACTTGGCAATTTGGAAATCGGACATCAAAACCACCTCGCCGACGGAATCTTCGGGTACAATCGCCTCTGCTAAAACAGACGCCTTCGCGTAATCCGTTTGACTGGGAACAATTGGAGTTAGCAATTCGGAAGCGGGTTTAATCGGAGCGGACGCCACCACACCCGGCTTTCCCGCAAACGGTAAAATTGCGTAGTCGTTATCCCCTTTGCTTTCAATCGCCTTATCTATAAAAGATTTATGCTCGGAAAATCCATGTTCTGGAATACTTCCAGACTGATCGATAGCAAACAGAATAAATTTGCGGAAGTTTTGTTCAACGCGAACCGGTCCTGCCAGCGCGCTTACTATTACCAGCACCACTCCGATTCGCAGCAACAGCAACAGCGTTTGCATATACGCCGGAAAATGCGTTAGACTGCGCCATTGCCAAATTAAAATCGGGATTACAGCGATAACAGCAGCCAAAAAAATCGGACGGGCTAAGCCAAAACCAAATATAAACGAAAGCATATTATTTATTTGCTGAAATTAGCGGGTTGTTATTTATTATTACAGGACAGTACGACTATCAGAACCGTTCTGTATACAACATGCGGAAGTATTGTCGAACGGCGTTGATAACAAAAATCACGCCCTCATATTATATATAATACTTTGAATTTGTTATTTTTACAAGAGTATGCCCCCAAGAAAAGCAAAAAAATTCACGTTTTTTTATGCAGAATCGGAAATATACCCATTTATTGGGTTCCACTTGACTTTTCCCGGTTTGAATAATAAACCGCAGTCGTTTCATTTCGCCCCTCTCAATAAAATAAAGGATTGTTTTATTCTGGTCGGGCGGAAATCAAAACAACGTCAAGAGAAAATTTCACGTAGTCATCGTATAACTCGAATTTTCCGCTGTGCCGACTACACTTTATGAATAACGCAGCTGACGACGCCCCAGATTTCCAGTTCCGATTCCGCATTGAATTTAACGATTGAAAAGGAACTGTTTTCCGGACGCAATTCAACGCGTTTTCCCTGAACAAAAAGTCGCTTAACCGTAAAATCGCCGTCGACGATAGCGATCACAATATCGCCGCTGACTGCCGTCCGACTTCTATCTACAACCAGTAAATCGTCTGGATATATTCCGGCTCCAATCATACTTTCGCCTCCCACGCGAACGAAAAAAGTCGCGGCGGGATTATCGATTAAATACGTATTGAGATTAAGCGGCTGATCCAAAAAATCGTCGGCGGGGGAAGGGAATCCCGCTTGAACGCGCGATAAAACCAGCGGAAAAAACGCGGGATACTGCTCTGGATGAAGCAGCGCGTGAGCTATCGGCTCCGTTTTTTCTTCGGCAGGAAGTCGAACTCTAACGCGGCGATTGACGGTTATCTGTCGGCAGGAAGGGGATTTTTTATCGTCCATATTTTCTATTATATACTTCCCGCTAAAATATTCAAGACGGGCAGAATCAGTTTGAAACTTGGAACAAAAAGACGAATTGAAAAATCGTCCGTTCGACTGTAATCCGGGCGTACTTTTGAAAAAAGTTTTTCAATTTATCGGAAAACGAGTTGTTTTACTATTGCTAGGTGATTTTTTTTCTCGCTCCTTTTGATTACGCGCTATAAGAGGAAATCCGCCCTTTTTTACGATTTTAGAGAAATAAAACGGCTAATTCTATAACAATACAGACAGAATAAATTGAAACAAATAAGACAAAACTGGAATTAACGGAGATTTTTCCCGAAATCAAAACGTTTTTGGGGCAGTACTTGAAAAAATTGGCTAATTCTGGTACA
>CAYZMZ010000293.1:0-4812 GCA_964479655.1 uncultured Planctomycetaceae bacterium | reverse complement strand
GGGCAACCTTCAGGTCCTCGATCTCCTCGGAAATCACGCGGAGGCATTGGGGGCATCGGGCGATCTTCGCCGTCTTTGAAATCTTTCGGTCCACGACCTTCACGAGGTCCATCTTGCTTCATTTCCTGACGAGGTTTATCTGGCTTACCGCCATCTCGTCCCTCTGGACCACGATCCTGGGCTGATACAAATCCGCCTAAAGCAATCGCAACGGCCAGGCTTAAAACTAAATCAGACATCTTCATTTTTGTACTCCTGTCTTACTAATTCCACTTGAGTTTTCCCGAATTGTATTATTCTAAACTAGCCGCTTCATTTCACCCCAATCGATAAAACAAAGGCTTGTTTAATTTTTAGGGCGCAATCAAAATGGCGTCGAATGGAAAAATCACGTAGTCAATAGTATTAAGTTAAACTTGGTTTTAACGAAATCTTTTCAGCCCCGTAATCGTTTTCGTTATACTATCAAAACACAACAAAAAATTTTTTATTGCAACGATTTTCAAAATATTTTTGAATAGAACAAATGTTTACAAGTTATCAAAACAGCGATTCATCTTCACCTTTAAGCTCTTGAATATGCTTTTGAATAATCTTGTCTTTGGCAGCATTACGTTTATCAAACGCTTCCTTAATCCGTTTCAGTTCCGTTTCCAAGCGATTCAGTTCCATCGCTCGGCGTTGCTGACGTACATCAAAATGCTTTGCAACGGTTTCTTCAAGCTGTTTGCCTAATTGAACTTTGGCATCTCCGCTGGCTTGACGATACTGCATGGTTAGCTGTCGGGTCGTTTGTTCTAACTGCGCGTCTTGTTTGAGCAGATTAAAGAACTCAGGATCCGCCTTTTCCATTTGCTTCCAATCCTGAAACGGTCCGTGTTTGGGCGGTCCCATTCGATTGTCATCCATCATAGGAGGGGGAGGAGGAGGTAACATATCGTCAGAATCAAAACCTTCCCTGCCATCTCGGTCTGGTCTGTCCATCGGCGGACGCCCCTCTGGACGATCCATTCCGAATCGATCCATATCCCTACCCGGCTGGTCATTGTTTCTCTTGGGACGAGCGCCCATTTGTCCTGGGCCGCGATTCATACCGGGATCAAACCCTTCGTCGGGGCGACGATCTCCACGCGCTCCAAAATCCCCTTCAGGTCTTGCAGGACGATTCACATCGCCTTTTCCTGTCCGCATTGGATCTGGACGACCTCCGTCATCCCACGATACCTCGTCCGTCGCTTTCGGCGAATTGGGGGTTTTATCCTTCGTTTTAGAGGCATCTGCCCCATAAAGAGTGTAGCATAAAAACAGCCCCGCTAAAAAGAGCACCGAACTCCATACATAATTTCTCATGTTAACCTCCTATTGTAAAGTTGTTGTATATCAAATTAAAAAGTATCGTAACTTGATTCGCAATCGAAAATATACCCGTTTACTGAATTGTATTCTGACATAGCAGACTGTTCCCAATCCCGCCCTTGCGAGGCGTTCAGAACCGCCGCCGTTAAACTATCCAGCTGGTCATCATATTGCGAATCTTCTGTCCACTCAAGCTGCTGTTGTAAAGACGTATCAATCGCCACCTGCGTTGCCGATTCATCTACCGGATTATTTGATACAGTGCTATTATTTACCGCTGTACTTTTGTTTATCGCAACTTGAGTGCCCGATTTTACCGGTTCAGGCTCCGTTTGAATTGTATTAAATTGAAGTACGCCAATAATCAAGACCATGCAAGCTGCCGCGACTGTTGAAAAAAACGCGATCCGGTAACCCGTTCTTTTCTGAACTTTCGGAACAACGCTTCCGGTAATCGCATTAATATCTACATGCGCCGGGGTATTTTCTGCCTGAGCTAATTGATCAAACCAGTCCCATGCTTGCCGCAACTGATTTAATTCTTCTGGCTGTTCTGCCGCCGATTCCTCACGCGAGGATTGATTGGTGGTTGCCCATTCCAGCTGCTGTTGGGTAAATACTCCCTGCTCCGATTTTTCCTGATTAAAAGATCGGCTTTGTTGTTTATCGTTTCGGCTTTGTTTATTGTTCTTTTTCATGATTTAACAACCTCAATTAGTTTGATAACCTCGGTAGTATACTGCTTCCACTTGAAAATCTTCGTTTTATGTTTTATATTTTCATAAAACAGTCGTTTCATTTCGATCGGAAAAACCTCTTCGCGTCAGAATAATTTCTTATCCCATTAAATCTCGCATTTTCGCCAAACCTCGATGGGCATGACTGAGTACAGTGTTTAGCGGTAATTCCATTAAATCGGCAATTTCATTGAATTTTAATTGCCCGTAATACCGCAACGTGAGCACTCTTTTTTCATTTTCCGACAGTTTATCAAGCACGCTGCTTAATTCCCTGCCTAATTCCCGTTTTTTGGCTGATTGCTCCGGCGTTTCACTCGGATCTACAGGGTCTATTGAACTCCAGGTTTGGTCATCTACATTTACTTCCAATTCTCCCCTTCGGCGAGAATTGCACACGGTTCTGTAGGCGATTTTCATCAAAAATGACTTTGCCTGACCTTGTTCTGTATATAAATCCCAACTTTTCAAGGCACGCAAAAAAACTTCCTGGGTTAAATCGTCTGCCATGTCTGCGCGGCGAACCATACTCAAAATATACCCACGGATTGCGCCGCCATACAGCTGCACCCATTGAGTTATTTGTCGATTTTGTTCGTTTTGCTCTAGCATGTTTACCCCGAAAAATTTCCCCTGTGTTGTTTTTACGATAACCACATGATTTTTCTCCCTTGACACCGTTTTAATTTCGCTCTGTAAGAAGAATTACCTTCCTTTTTATTTATTAATAAGAACAATGTAAAACGGCTGGTTTATTGTAATTATACTGGGAAAATTTCAAGCGGAACCAGATTTCAACTGACTATATAACAACTCCAGCAACAGAATAATTGCAAAAAATTTTATTTTTTTCGTTTTTGAGCAAAAATCACCGTATAAACGCGTTTTATCGCCGTTCTGGCAGACGACTTATTGCTCGTTCAACTTTCCTTCCGATTTTAGAAAACCGATTTGAACGCCTGTATACAGCATTTATAAATCAATGTTAATTTTTGAAACTCTGATACAAATTCCACAAGTTTTCTGCTGCGATGGAATCTGCAAATCGGGCGACGGCAATCGCTCTGGATTTTATGGCTCGAATAATTCGCTGCTGCGGATTATTAATCAAATACGCGATTGCCTGAGCCGTCGCCTGCGGATTATCCGGCGGAATTAACAACGCTGAACCCGTATCCAGAATTTCCTGATTCTCCGCCCCCAACAAAGGACAAATGGGCGTCTGACCCCGAAATATCTCCCGAGTTCCCCCGACATCGCTGGCGATAATCGGCAATCCAGCGGCGGCGGATTCCAACAACACCCGACCCAACGGCTCCTGTCTGGCAGTATGTACATAAATATCCAATCCCCGAAGCCAGGCAGACAACTCCGGTAATTGACCAAGAAAGCGAAATCGGGATTCCGCAAATTGATCCGCCGCGGTCTTCAATCCCGTCTCCAATTCTACCGTTTCCGCCTTAATCGATTGCCGACTGCCTGCCGCCTGATAACAACATGCCATTCCTTGGGATTCCAATATTTGAGCAGCTTGAAGAAATACGTCCCAACCCTTACGAAGCGAAATTTGCCCCGCCATTCCGACTTGTATCGGTCTTAAATCGGAATTTTTCGTTGGTCTTTCTGCCGGATAAAATTGATTGATATTAACCCCATTGTAAACAACTACCGCTTTTTCTGCCGTCAACCCTTGATTTACATGATATTGTCTGACCGCTTCTGAAACGCAAATTAGCTGTTGATGACAATTCAGATCGGCTATCACCTGTCGTCCCAATCGAATTATATCTCTGATATGTCCGATACTTTTTATTCCGTACCGCAAACAGACCGGTCCCGCCATTCTGCTGGAAGACAAACTGTTGGCATGAACCAGAAAAGACGTATCCGAATCTGCTTTTATCGTAGAAATCAGTTCAGAAAATTGACGGCGTATTACCTCAACCGGCAAATTATTTCCAGATGGCTGCTTCCATTGAAGAGAATAAACGGGAATATTTCTTTGGGTAAATTCGTCAATCAGCTCTCCCTCCGGCGGAACAACGGCTCTGTATTCAACCCGGCTACGAAGTTTATCTACCGTAGCCAGCAACGACCGCTCCGCTCCGTTGAGATGTCCAAATTCACAAACCAGGAGAATTTGAATTTTCATAACACAATTTTATATCATAGATATTTTTATACTATTGATTTATACTATTGATTATTCTCCGCCACCAGTTTTTTATCGAAGTAATTTATTTCCATGCCGGCGTCAACAATAATTTTCTGCGCCGCAATTCCGCTGGAACGTGGGGACAGCAGGAAAATCGCCGTCGCCGCTGCTTCGTCGGTTGAAACAGCTCGACCGCGCGGAATCACCTTTTCCGCATACAAATAAGAATCTACGTAACCCGGAATTCCCGCCGAGGCAGACGTCTTGAGCAATCCCGGAGCCACTGCGTTAAATCTGACGTGACTAAATGCGCTAAAAGATTTCGTCAGAAAAGCTAAACTGCTATCCAACGCCGCTTTAATCGGAGCCATATAACCATAGTTTTCGCTCGCCATTCGGGTGGTAGAAATAGAAATCGTAACTACCGACGCCTCCGGATTGAGCGTATCCTTTAAAATATTGGATATATTAATCAAAGAATAACATGATACATCTATCGCTTCCAAAAAAGCCTTTTTCGGGGTTTCGTGAAATGGTTTTATTCCATCCGAATAATCAGCGAAG
>CAYZMZ010000292.1:0-4815 GCA_964479655.1 uncultured Planctomycetaceae bacterium | reverse complement strand
ATTACAACCGCAAATCTACAACAGTAGAAATTAAAACGGGTCTTTAGACTATGTAGAGAGAGAAAAGGATTAAATCTATCTACAACAGTAGAAATTAAAACGGGTCTTTAGACCCTCACCACCCATTTTTTGACCTAAAATCATAAAATAGGCAGAATGGGAAACTAAAAAACTCATTTATGAAACCTTTTTGTCAAAGACCCATTGAAAAATCTACGGTCTTTTTACATTAAGACCGAGGTTTGCAATTCCCGAATACACCGCAAAAAATTCACTACGCTAAAAATTACTGAATAACAATCAGCGTATCGTCTTCGTTGCTAGCATACCCGAACTTCTTCATTATACACGATGAACTCATTTTGAAAAGGTATACGGAATCACTTTGGTCAAATTTTTTCAAAAATTTTGTCTCAATTTGCGTAATGATGTTGTTCAAAATCGAATCGCTGTTGTCGATTTCAAAAACGGAGTACTGAATTCGGTGTCCATACTTTCCCAAAAACTTGGAAAAATGGGTACGTTTTTTATCGTCTGAAATGTCGTAGCTGATAATAATCATCTAATTTACTCCTTTTCTATTATAAATTGGGGATATTGATCAATCGGTTTTTGCCGCATAAAGGCCCGATAATAGCCCTGAACGTACAGAAAAATATCTTCCCGGCGTTCCAAAATCGGCTGCAATAAAATTTTTGAGTATTCCGGCGATTTCGCCCATTGTAGCTGGTACTGTTTATTGAGCAATATAAAATCCTCGGCTTTGAATTGTCCCAGATTGATTGATTTTTTTATTTGCTGATCGATAAGCGGACGAAACGGCTCGATTAAATCGCACACCAAAGATTTACGCATGTAGAATTGTCTATGCAGTACACCGCAATAGACATCAAAACCGTAAATTTCCAGAAGCGATTCCAAAAAAGCAAACAAAAGCGTATAGCCAATATCCAGTACACTGTTGACCCAGTCGGCTTTTACCCGCGGCAAACGGCGCGTCCAGGGAAAGGTATTGAATTGATTGGGAAAATATATCCGTGCCGCCGCGCCTTCGACCCCCATTAATGAATTGAGATCCATGCAGTCAGGCAGCTGTTTTGTATATGTATCCAAAGCCCGAATCGCCTCGGTAACCGATTTCGGTTTGCTGCGCTGAAGGTTAAGCGTTTCTCGTTGCGAGCGCAACTTATTGGCAAGCAAATGACGTCCCAAGTCCAACGAATCATACGCATACTGTACACGATGTAAAAGCGTATTTCCTTCATGTCGAGAGCCGATAATTTGATACGGTTTAAATCCGGGTGTAAGCAAAACAATGGAAAATCCAAACCGGGAAGCACGCTGAATCAATCCGGTTGTTATTGAGGCGTTTCCCACCAAAAACAGTGCGAAAAGCCGATAGCAGGTCGATTGATGACGGATTTTATCTTCCCCATCGCGAATTACAATATTATCGTTTTTAAACGTGAGTTTATCCCCATCGTTTAAAAAGGCAAATAGTATTTGTTTTTTCACAAAAGACGGAGTCTCAAGCATTTGAAGACAATCCTTAAATTTAAAAGGGAATACTATGGAAAAGCCCATCGTCATACAACATGACTACGGAAGATATTGTTTGTTCACTGAATTTAAAATACCCGATTTTTTGCCGACTGAAAGCCGGCGTTCCCGGTTTTTTTCAGCGTTCCCGGGAAAACTAGTCTAACGTTCGATCGCAAAAAGGGCTGTAAATACAATTCCGGCATTTGGCGGCGTTGGTCGGCATAAAGTTGGACATATCAAATTGATTGATCTGTTTAATGGTCGATTCAAACTTTGCCAGCATCACAGCATCGTTTTCAGGCAAGGGAATATCGAAATTCCGATTGTCATCCAAACTATGCAATCGTATCCGCTGTACAGTATATCCCATTTCACGTAACGAAAAACACTGTCCATACAGTTGGAACACGTACCCATCGTAAACGGTCGTAATTTTCTTTTTTCGTTCAATCAAAAAACCGGCTGTTGTATCGAAAACATCGATTTTGCCTAGCAGATTGTACTGTTCACAGAAGACGGAAAGTCCCTGCAAAATATTTTTGCGGGTTGAATACCGACCGGCATCTACCGGTTCATGCGCAGCCGTTCCCTCTAACTGAAATTTAGTCTGAAAGAGGGACGTTGTCAAGTCTTCGTACATTTGATGGAAATAAATCGACGCTGGACAAAAGATAAAGTCATTCAGCGTCGATACACTTATCGGCTGCTCCATGATATTACTGATTCTCGTGCCGCTGCCGAGCGTACTGGAACCAGTCGGCGTTGCTTATCGGTTTTAGGGTAATCTTATCGTTCTTGATTTCAATTCCGTGCTCAAGCAGCCACAGCCCTTTCAAGGCGATATTAAACGCGCCGTTGGCGTCCGCGTCGGCGGGCATATCGCCCTTAAGGTCGCCGTCGGAGAGAAAGAACTCACCTGCCGCATTACGAATCGGCGATAAAATATAGTCTTCTCCCGTCTGGGAGTTGCTGTACCGCATTTGTAAGGTTAATTTCAGCAGCCAGTTGAGCTTTTTGAAAAACGCGCCTTCGGTTCGGGAAACAATAGCCGATTTAATATCCTTACCAGATCGATAATCGATTTTATACTTGTCGAACAGGTCTTTCAACTTCGCCGTTACGTCCACGTTTTCAGAGGTCCATATTCCCGTTGTCTTGTTCCTATAAGTATTTATACGATTATTTCCCGCCGTACAAACCGTCCATTTTAGGGACTGCGGCTTCTTCTGTTTGACCATATCGCGATAATCAAAGGAGAACTCAAAGCCTTGGGAATCGGGATTATAGCAAAACGAGGTCATTTTTTGGTAAAACTTCTGCGATCGTTCAACGCGGTCGTCAAATCGTAACTGATTGACAAAACCGGTTGCAGGGTCGATTTTCGAGGTGTATCCCGGCGGAACGTAAAAAATGAATCCGCATTGAGAACCGATTTTACTCATTTGAACCTCCTGCGGAGCCAGTTGATAGCCGTTCAATAAGCCGCCTGGTTCGTTTGCATTTCTACCCTTGAAGGTGAGATAATTCAGCTTGTCAATCAACGCCTTTTCAAACTTCTGATAGACCTGTTTTTCTACTTTAAAGCGTCCGCGTTTGAAGCCGACATTCAGGTTTTCCATAACAATTATCGCGTTGTACTGTTCCATCAAAGAAACGATTTCGGGTACTACTTGGGATAGGTATCCCTCCTTGAGTTCCTTAATCGCGCCAATCGTCTTCCAGGACTTACGAGCTTGATCGCGCTGTTTTTCCCGGTCGTCCAATTTTTCCTGATAATTGGTCTGCTGCTTGCCTTTACCGACTTCATTTAACGATTTCTGCAACAGAATTTTACCGCGCTGATCGATAATCGTCAGGTAAATCAGATTCCGTTCGCCGCGATCCAAGCCGATAATATTTACATCGGGATTGTCTTTAAGCACCTGGAGAACCCGGGAATTAAAGTTGGAAACTCCTTCCGCCTTGAAATTAATCTTCGTTTTGAAATGTATCTGGAACTGCTCCTGCGTATAGCGGCGATCTTTTACGATTTCATGCGCAACCTTTTTTACAGTAACCTTATCTTTCCATTCCAACGCATCGGCGGATAAATCCTTTAGCGGGAGCATTCCGTTATAATAGCGATACAATTTGGTATAAATACTTTCAGGAACGATCGTCTTTTTATCGGTTTTGTTTTTCTCATCAAGACGGCGATTGATCATCTTCTGTCCCACGGCATGAGTTACGGCATCTTCTCGACTTCCGCTGGCGCGTCTAAAGAACAGTTCGCCCTCACCATCGAGCTTAAAGACGACATCCGACAGATTTTCCGGCGCAAATAACTGTTCCCAGTATAATGTATGCAGATTTTTGGTTCCTGTTGCACCGGGCGCAAAATCCTTATTGTAAATCTGAAACAGAAACAGCTTACCCTGTTCAATCCATTGATCAATCTGCGAAGCGGAAACATTGCGGAAATTAATCATATAAGCCTGCGACCCTACATCTTTCAGAAATTCATCGTATGTCAGATAGTCTTTTGGGGCTTTAAATGAAAAAGTAAAACGCATTGCATAATATTTCTTAATGCGCTGCATATAATAAGCGATGTATTTTTCAAGGTTTTCTTTTACAAACGCTTTAGAGTTCCCTTTAAAACTTCCGTCTTGGCGAATACGGTTTATATCATCCGGTAAATATGTATTTCTCAATTCTTCTAATTGATTGTTGATTCCATTCTTATCCTTTCGCCCTTTTTTCATAACGGTTTGCCCCCCCATTTCCATAAGATTAGCAATATCCTTGCTGGCATCACCGATTTGTTTAT
Organism: uncultured Planctomycetaceae bacterium; assembly: GCA_964479655.1. Taxonomy (GTDB): domain Bacteria; phylum Planctomycetota; class Planctomycetia; order Pirellulales; family Thermoguttaceae; genus RUG11551. The sequence goes on along the minus strand of CAYZMZ010000292.1, from coordinate 464 downwards.
AAACCATCTTTTCGTAGAATGGGGCACCCTGTTTATCGGACAAACTGGCGGTTTTGGGCTTATCTTTGGCGTTGAGAATCCCCAAATAGAATAAACCGTCTTTGCGAAGAATAATACAGAGGTTATCCTGTTCCTTATTTTCGTCCCAGCCATTGCACAGAACGGGGGTTTCAAATTTCAGCTTGAACTTTTCAACAGCACTGATTTTTTTGGTCAGCGTTGCCCGCACGATATTATAAAGCGGAATGACGTCTTTCAACGATTCGTATAACGGATCCAGCTGAGAATACCAGTCGAGTTCCCGATCCACTTCATCGGGAACGACAAGCGATTTACACAAATGAAATAATTCCTGAACCGCATCGAGATAATTCTTCACGATTTCGACATCCTCCTCCTGCGAACGCAACGGACGGGTCGTTGAATACTCCTTAACAAAGACCTTATGCGCCATTTTATCGTAC
>CAYZMZ010000291.1:0-4818 GCA_964479655.1 uncultured Planctomycetaceae bacterium | reverse complement strand
AAATACTTTATACCAGTTCTATTTAAAAGACTTTCTATTAATATAGTTTGGGAAGTTTTTTCTCCCGTAACTGCGTCCAAGCAAAACATTCCTCGCTGGTACGTGGGGGCATAAACAGAACGGATTATCTTTTTTTTCTTGGTTTTGGCGTCTTCAATTTGACAGGAAATAGCAGCCACGTGTTCTACTATCGGGTCGTTGCAGGGATATTCCCAAAGCTGTTCTCCATCCAATTCGCGAACACAATAAACGTATCCGTCTCGGCTTGCCAAGTAAATTCGTCCTGTTTCGTCGGCTTTATCTCGTTCCCACGGAATTACCGTTGGGCGCGAAGAAATATCTTTTCCCGTTTCGACAAAAAATTTGATGGGAAAACCATCGGGTGAATTCGTTCTAATTGAACCGAGGTACAGACTACCGTTATCCGTCGTCCAAGCAATACAATCGATGTTTTCTTTTACGTCATCGCGGGTAACAATCGGCTGACGGAATATTTTACCAACCGACTGACAGTTTAACGGCTCGACAAATTGGTCGTCAATTCTCAAACTATCGCGTCGTTCGACTTCCAACTGCTCCTGTTCTTCAGGAGAGAGCGTTTTTTCGTCTTTTCCAAACTCTTTAAGAGAATCGGTAATTAATCTCAAAGCGTATGATTGAACGCGCCCGCGGAATCCCGGAATATAGACGCGGCTTTCGCTGATTGCCGGACCGCCGCCGATCGCTACATCCGGCTCGCCGGTCCAAAGAAGTTTACCGTTGAATCGATTGTAAACGTAAACCGTAGAACCGTTTATCGTGGCTACATAATTTTTACAGGCGTCCATTTCCGTGGTCGGTAAATCGCGTCTGCCAACCTGAACAGTCCACAAAGAAGCCCCCGTTTGGGCATCGAAAGCCTGAAGCTGACCGGTATCGGTCAAAGAAAAAACCGTGTTTCGATCCAATAAAATTTGTTTTAAGGTGGACTGGGAACCCGTCATGGTTGCCTGCGCATTCCATTTGCGTTCCAATCCTATACGATTTGCCTGAGATTGCGGAATAAGGTCTGCCAAGCAATCGCCAGCTCCTATTACGCTTGCCAAAGTTAATAATACTACGCCTATTACGGAATTTCTTCTCATTGATCGACTCCAGGAATCGGGTTACGGACAACAGAACATTCTACGGAACACTCTACTATTATATATTCTAATCCATCTTTTGTTTTTGCAATACGAAAAACGCATTTTTTTTGTTGTTTTTCTTAAATTAGAATCTGAAAGAGAATAATTGCCCCTATAATCGATATAAAACTACTGACTTACGGACGTTATACTTCCCCCGACATACCGACTAACGGGAGAGTTTTGAAATCCCCCTGCCCCGAAAAAACGATATTCCTTTGTCAGGAGCCAAATTATACAAAAAAGCCCTTGTTGCAAAAAATGCAAAAGGGCAAACTGGACGTTAATGGACTCGAACCATCGACCCCCACGGTGTGAGCATGGTGCTCTAACCAAACTGAGCTAAACGTCCGAAAACTATTTATCGTATTATTATCTAAATTTAGTTTTTGTCAATCCGGGGTTCCTTGAATTGTCGAATCCGAAGTCGAATCCTCCCCGCAAAATCGATCGGAAATCCCGCGATTCCCTTTTGCGAACATATCCGCTTTAGTCGATTCCGCCAGTCCGACTTCAGTTGATAGGATACAGATTACCACCAAATACCCCAATTCCCAATTCCCAATTCCCAATCCCCAATCCCCAACTTCCCCAACTTCCCCAATCCCTAATCCCTAATCCCTAATCCCTAATCTCCAATCCCCATTCCCCAACCCCCAATCCCCACGCAAGTATTTTTTCATTTCTCGATTGACTTATCGAACGCTTATCGGTATAATACGTATTGAAATACTGTCTGATTCCAAATAATTCGGGAACGACAATCGTTCCTGCAACATGCAAAAAGAAAACTATACCATCCTGCTGACGATAGAAATACTCTTTTTATCCTTCTTTGCAACGGCAATTTGTCTATCATTTGACTTATGGCAGCCGGCGGGGGGCGCATTGCCTTTACGCGGCACTCAAATTTGGGATAAGCACCCGGAAATTCTGGAAAAACCTGTTTCCTGGACGCAAAATTTGCGGGATTATTACGCTCGGAATCCGAATCAAACAACTATTTTACAGGAGATTCGCCTGATTCTATCGTTGTTTCCGTGGGCTTTTTTTGGAATGGCAATTTGCCATGTTGTTCAGAAATACATCAAACGGCGCGAATTGATCGATCCGCTGACCGCAGGGCTGACGGCTGCGAAAAGACTGCTTCCTTTTTGGCTTGGCGGCGCGTTATCGATCGGTTTATCGATCGGTTGGCTATCGCTGATTTCTATTCGTCCGCTAAAACCAGGCGATCACTGGGCGTATGAATCCGTAATTCTATCCGCCTTTTATTTATGCGTGTTGGGATTCGGCGTTGCCTTTGTTATTAATTTGATATATTTAATGTATAAATCGGCTAACAAAGCCTTTCAGTCAGAAAATCAGGGAGAAGAATTGCCTATTTCTCCCCTGTTAAAAATCAGATGGATGTTTAGTTGGGCATTCTGGCGAGTTTTTGAGGGACTGATCGCCGCCTTTTTTGCCTATATTCCGATGCTGGTTATGGCGTTGATATGCCATGGTATAATCGGAACGTTGGTATTTGGATTCCAGCCTTGGATTCCTATGCGTCAGGGAGCCGCCGCCATGGCTGCGTTGAGTTTTATCCCCATGGTTGCCTTAAACGCCTTTTTCTGGACGGCAACCACGTGGATGTATATCCATATTCAGGCGTCTGCCCGCGATACATCAGCTTCCTAAATAGGCGGTAATCGCGTTGGCAATTCGGCGATAAATTTCAGGACGGGCTTTATCATCGCAATTGAGCATCGTAAGGCGGAAGCCCTTCAAATCGGTGGCAAAGCCGGAAAGCGGCGTTACGCAGATTCCCTCTGAACCGAGCAGATAATACACGAAACGCTTATCGGGCGATTTCCCCGCCGCCAGTTGCTCAACGCATTCACGAATTTTTTTGTCTTCGATGGGCAAGGTTTGCTTATCGTTGAGAACGCCGTCTTCAAAGACAACCGAAAAATAAAACGCTCCTTGAGTTCGATTGACCACAACGCCCGGAACGTCCTGGAATATTTCGTAAACTTCGTTAGCCCGCTTTTCAAACATTTTAGCGCGACGACGAAGATGCGCTGGATAGCGCGAATCACCGAATATTTGCGGTATCGACATTTGAGGCAACGTTGTTGAACAAACTTCCAGCATCTTGGCATTGAAAATACTGGAAATATACTCTTTGAAGTCGGGATTTTTATCCTGATTGAGAATTTCTATCCAGCCGCAACGGGAACCGGGCCAGGGATATTCCTTGCTTATACCTCTCATCGCGATAGCGGGCACGTCCCCGATTATTTCCGATAAATGCAGTGTTTTAGCTCCGTTATAGCAAATATGAGCGTAGATTTCATCGACAAGCATAAACAGATTATTACGCCGACAAATATCGACAATATCTTCCAAAATTTCTCTTTTATAGACCACACCGGTTGGATTATCGGGATTGACCAGCCCAATACCGACAATAGACTTGTTGTACTTAACCTGCGAACGAATATTATCTATATCGGGCTGCCATTTATTATAGGGATCCAATCTGAACTGGACGTTGTCGTAACCCATTCTCATGCTTTCGTTTGAGGAATGCGTCGAATAGACCGGATTGGGCAACAGGACGCGGGCGTTTCGGTGTATCATTTTGTACACCTTATCTACAGAATCCGCAACGCCGTTAAAGCAGATAATATCGTTTGCGGTGGTTTGGGCACCGCCTCGGGCGTTGATTTGGCTGGATAAAAACTCGCGGGTAGACAGCAGTCCTTTGGTAGGACAGTACGCCCAGGATTTGCTATCGAAAAGCAGATTTTGGACTTTTTCTACAATCCAGGGTTCGATCGTTTCTCCCATCGCAACGGGGTCTCCGATATTTTCCCACGTGATTTTCAGACCGAGTTTTTGGAGTTTGCCGGCATCTTCTACAATCTGACGGATTTCGTATTCCAGATACTTTGCACCTTCGTGCAGTATAGGCAATCGCATGATTTTTCTCTTAAATTTTGGTAAAAATTACAAAATAATTTAATCAATTATGCCGTTTTTTTAGATTTCGTCAAGGGAGATTGAAACAATTATTATAGTAACGAATACGGCTCGCCGCTTAATATTGCCGATTTAGAATACCGCTTGGGATGCATTGCCCCAAATTTGAGAAAATTACGGGAAGGCACGAAGACACGAAGGAGCACGAAGAAGAATTATAAGGATTGATTTAAAATACCGCATTGGACGTAAGTATATGCGGATTTGTAACGATAAGCAAATTTTCGGCAATGGGCGGTAGCCCAACAGGGAACCCCGCCACGGGGGCGTCCTCGCCTTTGAGCGGTCGTCCTCGGCCGCTTAACGCCGTTTGATTTAGAATACCGCTTGGGATGGTGCCAGGGTCTTAACCTCTTTAGAGGTTTCTCGTATGGTAGAACCCGCGCCCATCGCTCCCCCCCCGCGATTTTTCCCGTGCGTAGAACGCCGCCGACAGGCGGCGGGCAGAGGATTCAACGAAACCGTTCCCGTCTGCAAAATCCATATAATATTTTTGCGGACGGGGACGACCGCGCTCCGGTTGTATTTCCAACCCACACGGTATTCAAAATCAACGCGATTCACTCAATCGCGATCCGCCGGGGCTATGTCGGTACAGTATCCATTCACCCGCTATGCGGTT
>CAYZMZ010000290.1:0-4875 GCA_964479655.1 uncultured Planctomycetaceae bacterium | reverse complement strand
TTTTATTCCTGCGGCGGCAAAATCAAAACGGCGTCGATAGGAAAAACAAGTCGATAGGAAAAACAAGCAGTTTAGTATACCTTTTTAAGCGTTAAAATTTCAATATCAAAGGCATATTTATATGGAGTTGGACAGACCTATGCGATACATTCTATGTTTACTCCTGTTGTTGTACTGTTGTTCTGTTCCGGGCGAGGAAATACCGAAATTGGATCGACCGGAATCGGAGCTTGATTCTCCGGTTGAGGTGAGTTGCAGGGCGAATTGGGAATCCGCCTTGAAGAACAAGCAGTCGATTACGGTTTTGCGGTTATCCGGCGATTTTCTTATTGACGAAGACTTAAAGGCGTTGCCTGAGTTCTCCAAGCTCAAGTCGTTGATAATACTCGGTATCGTTTCGGATGGCTCGTGCCTGAAATATCTGAAAGACTGTAAGCAATTATATCATTTGGAATGTGAGTTCGATGACTTATTGAATAATGATAATTTGAAATATCTGGTTGCTGTTAGTCAATTAAAATCGCTTTCTCTTAATTTCGATGTTTGTTATAGTTCTGACTTGGTGTGGCTGGACCGCATGACGCAGTTGAAAAGTCTGCACTTGTGTGGGGCTTGCTGGGTGCGCAGACAATCCGATTTTTCTTTCCTGCGTTCTTTAACTCAGTTGGAAGAATTAGACTTATGCTTAGATGGAACATATTATAATCAGTCTCTTTGGGATGACGATATGTCTGTGCATAATTCCTTGCAAGAACGGTTCGAAAACAATGATAGTTGTATTGACGATTCCCTGCTTAAATACTTAGCTTCTTTAACGAAACTGAAAAAGTTACGGCTTTCTTGGGGATCGACAGATGCGGGGCTTGATGTACTGCGTCATTGTAAGGAATTGGAAACGTTGGATTTGAGTGGTTGTTCAATAACCGGTACCGGGTTTGATTTTGTTCGACAAACGCCGCATTTAAAATGTCTTGATCTTTCCGATTGCAGAATGCTTACCGATACGGGTTTGAAAAAAATATCCATTTTGAAAAATCTGGAAGAATTGAAGTTACCCGATTCTACGAAATTGACTTTATCTGGTTTGCGAAATTTGGAAAAACTGGTGAATCTAAAATCGCTTTCAGTTTTTATCAAACCGCAAAGTTACGATTGCTTAAAGTTTCTTGAACGTCTAACCAATCTGGAAAATTTGAAGCTATATCAGTCGGACTTTGAAAACGAAGATACGTATGATTTGGATGCGGCTACCGTTATTCAGGACTATTCTTTTTACTATTTGAGAAATCTGACCAAACTGAAAACGTTGGATTGTTCGGAAATTCCAATAACTTCAGCTGCGTTGCGTCATTTGGCTAAGTTAAAACAATTGGAATCTATTCAGCTAAATTGCAAGACTGTAGATGGGTATTTGTTTGATAGACTGCTTCAGTTTCCCCGACTGAAATCATTCCAGATGGAGGGCGGCTATTATATTTGTGAGAATGAAAACGAGGAATACGATCATCAGATATTTGATCAGGATTTGATAAAAATTGCGGGGTTGACAGAATTGGAAGAGTTGACGTTACGAGGACCACAGATTACGGGTAAGGGATTAGCGTATTTATCTGGAATGAAGCATCTGAAATCTCTTTCGCTTTATTGTTGCGATATAGACGATGCCGATGTTGCCGTTTTGGAAAATATCGATTCATTAAAAGAGTTGGAGTGTTGTCAGGTTGATTATTCAGACCCTTTTTCCGCAGAACCTGAACTTGCGGGGATAAGTGATTTGGGATTGAAAGCGATCGGAAAAATGAAGAATTTGGAATCGCTTTCCCTGATTGGAAATTTTCAGATCACGGATGACGGTTTGGCGTATTTGTCTTCTTTAACTCACCTGAAAACGCTCTATTTAGACTGTACGGGAATAACCGATGAAGGATTGCGGCATTTATCCGGTTTGTCAGAGTTGGAAGATTTGTCTTGCAGAGGCTCTGAAGTTACCTTTGAGGGACTTGTTCATTTAATTGGTCTAAAAAAATTGACTGATCTATCTGATATGTTAACGACACCATGTTCAGATAAACAATTGGATATTTGTGCTAAAAGCTGGGCGATAAGAAATGTTATGTTGAATGATAACGAATTTACCGATTCAGGATTGAATAAACTCGGTGAGGCTTATAATTTATTATCGATTAATTTGTGTAAATGCCCGACGATAACCGGGGCGGGATTTAAGTCGTGGTCGAAACAGAGTCCTCTTACGCAGGTTGTATTTGATGAATGTTGTAACCTAACCGAATCAGGAGTTGCCGCCTTGAAGGATATTCCCCGCTTAAAAATAGTAGCATTCAGTAAGTGCGACATATTAACGGATTCCATGTTGCTGCAATTGAAGCAATGCCCCGGCTTGCTGTCGATAGAAGTCGTAAATTGCCCTCTTATTACCTCTGAAGGGATCGATGAACTATCGCGCGCCCTGCCCTGCTGCAAGATTAAAAAAGTAAATAACAGAAAGTGAAAATTAGGGAACGTTTGTATCTAAGCGGAAATAGACGGTAAACGGGGTCAACTTAAGATTGTCTGGGAACGTCGTTTTTCTTCCTCCCGAAGTTTTTGATTCGACCAAAGATTTTCTTCCTCCCGAAGATTTTGATTCGACCAAAGATTTTTTATCGACCAAAGATTTTCTTCTGACCAAAGATTTTGATCAAAGCCGATAAGAGGAGGCGTTGCTCTTGTCAAAAGTCAGGCAATTACAATATAGTATGGTTGTATCGACAAAATGATGTATCGTTTTCTGCCCTGAATCGGGGAAAATGTAGTTCTTTTTCCATTTTATCAAAAAATTTTTGCCTTTTTTTCAAAAAAAGAATAAAAAACTCTTGTAATTTATTTGAGTATACCTTACAATAGGGGTGTGTTGGTTATTGAATAATAGAACAATTAGTCAATAATTATTGTTTTCCCCTTCCCCTATAATTATTATTAAAGGAGTTTCTCCATGTTAAAGACGACCCGTCGAAACTTTCTTAAGTCGACAGCAGTTGCTGGTGCCGGTATAGTTCTCGTATCTGATCTTCGTGCCGGTGAATCGCCGAACGAAAAGATCAACTTTGCTTCTATCGGTATTTCCGGCAAGGGAGCTTCCGATACCAACGATGCGGCCAACAGCGGTAACCTGGTAGCAATTTGCGATACCGATTCCAAGAAATTAGCAGGCGCGAAAAAACGTTATGAAAACGCGACGGAATTTACGGATTTCCGTGAAATGTTCGATAAAATGGGTGATAAGATTGATGCGTTTACCTGTTCAACCCCCGATCACATGCACGCCCCTGCCAGCTTAATGGGCATGCGTTTAGGCAAGCATTGCTTCTGCCAGAAGCCGATGACTCGTACCATTTACGAAGCTCGTTTGATGGCTAAAGTTGCGGCTGAAAACAAAGTTTGTACTCAGATGGGTAACCAGGGAACCGCTCAAAACGAACTGCGAATTTGCGAATCGTTGTGCAAGGCGGGTTTGTTGGGCGATTTATTGGAAGCGCACGTTTGGACGAATCGTCCCATTTGGCCGCAAGGCGGCGGACGTCCGGCAAGCAAAGAGTGCCCCAAGGAATTGAGCTGGGATTTATGGTTAGGTGTTGCTCCCGAACGACCTTACGCCGATGGCTATCACCCCTTTAAGTGGCGTGGTTATTGGGATTTCGGAACCGGTGCTTTGGGCGATATGGCTTGCCATACGTTCAATATGCCTTACGCCGCTTGCGGTTTGGCGGATCCGACCTCTGTTGTTGCAACGACTTCCGGTCATAATTACGAAACGCTTCCGTCCTGGAGTATTATTGAGTTCCAGTTCCCGGAAACCGCCTCTCGTAAAGCGGTTAAGGCCTTCTGGTATGACGGCGGTAAAAAGATTCCTGCTGAAAAAATGGAAGGTTTTGCCCCGGTTAGCAATACCGGTTCTTGTATTTTCGGAACCAAAGCGGTTCTGTTTTCGCCCGGCGATTATTGCAATGGCGTTCAAATTTTCGATGCGAAAACCAAGGCTCCGATTGCTATTCCGGCTGATATTGAATACGAAAAATCTCCGGGACATTTCCAGGAATGGGTTAACCATATCAAGGGTGGTTTCGATTCCAAACCGGCCAAGTCCAACTTTATTACTTACGCTGGCAAACTGACCGAGACCATCCTTTTGGGTAATCTCGCCGTTTACGGTGCACCTGAAAAAGAAGTTAAGGGCGAACTGGTTGCGTGGGACGCCGCTAATATGAAGATTACCAACAATCCCAAGGGCAAGCAAGCCATGGAACAATTGGTTAAGCCGACTTATCGCGGTACTTACCGGATGAACTAAACGATACAACGGGGGAATTTGATAATTCAACTTGGGCTGCCAAGGGGAAATTATCAGTCCTCCGTTACATTTATATTTCCTCCCGTTTGGGGATACGTGATTCAGAAATTGTCAATATATTTCTGTGTTAAACGGATGTTTTGCCGATGCGGGAGGGAACTTTTATGTTGTTTGACAATCAAAAAGTCTGTCGTTTGCTTTGTATTTTATAAAAGCAGGGGGCAGACTTTTTCATTTAATGAATTTTATGTTTTTATATTCCGCCTGTTCTGTATACGGTTCAGAGGGAAAGTTTTGGCTGAATGACATTGGAGGAAATACACCCCATGAAGAACGTATTATTTTTTCAACGACGCGGTTGCAACCGTTTTTACGGCGGCTTAAAGTACGGTATATTAAGTGCCGCGATTGCATGTACATATATTCTTATTTCTGGAGTTGCTGTTTTGGCGGGAGATATTTCAAGTGCTTTGCCTTCGTCGTTTATGCCTAACGTCAGAACCAGTCCGTATTGGGTAAGTCATAAT
>CAYZMZ010000289.1:3536-4876 GCA_964479655.1 uncultured Planctomycetaceae bacterium | reverse complement strand
GCTTGCGGTTGCAATGCGGCTCCGGCTTGCGGTTGCAATGCGGCTCCGGCTTGCGAAGCTCCGGTTGCTCCGTCCTGCGAACCGGCTCCTTCCTGCGAAGCTCCTAAGTGCGGTTGCGAAGCTCCCAAATGCGGTAGCTGCTGCTTCCGTCCTTTTGGCGGACTGTTTGCGGACATGTTCAGCTGCTGCGGTTCCCATAAACTGTGCGTTCGACCGGCTACCTGCTGCGACGTAACTCCCGCTTCCAGCTGCGGAACTCCTTGCGGTTGCAACGCGGTTGCGGCTTGCAACGCTGCCCCGGTTGCGGCTCCGACTGAAGCAGCTCCGGCTGCTGCCCCGGCTGTTGCCCCGGCTCCGGCTGACGCCCCGACTGTTTTGCCCGAACCGACTGAAGAAACCAAATCGGCTACGATTCTCAATCCTGGAATTTATCAGACCAGTGTTCGATACTAATGTTCAGAATATAAGCGGATTTCCGCTGTCTGAATAATTATACTATGATTACTTGATTTTTTCTATCGACGCCGTTTTGATTTCGCCGCTGTAAAAATAAAAACTCTGGGTTTTATGAATTACATCGAAATGAAACGGCTGTTTTATGATGTTACAAGCCGGAAAATTTCAAGTGGAACCAGTATTAAAATCAGAAAGCCTCTGTCAGCAACAATGCCTGACAGAGGCTTTTTTCTATTCTTTTCCTATAACTTATTATATTGCTCTTGATTTAATTATTTTTTTTGATAATATAGGGAATCTTTACTTTATTACACAACTTTAACCCTATACTGATATGTCTCGAACACTGCATCAACTGGCAAAATTAGTCGGCGCAGAACTTGTCGGCGATGGAAATACAATTATCAACAACGCAGCAACGCTAACCGATGCCGGTATTGGCGATATTACTCTGTTAGATAACGTTGATCGGCTGGACTTGCTTATGGACGGACAAATGACCGCCGTTGTTATGCCCAAGTCGGAATTATCGGTCGGTATTCCCAGTCTGCAGGTCGAAAACGTACATGAAGCGTTCGCAAAAATTGATCGAGAATTTCATCCTCCGCGTCCGGCGATAAAACCTTTTATCAGTTCGCAGGCTTATATCGATCAGACGGCAAAAATTGGAAACAATGTAACCATTTATCCCTTTGCTTACGTGGGAGCCGAGGCTCAAATTGGAGATAATGTGGTTTTGCACCCGCATTGCTGTATTATGGCAGGGGCGCAAATTGGAAACGATTCTATTGTATACCCCGGAGCAACTGTTTACGAAAACAGTATTGTCGGACGACGTTGTATTCTCAATGCAGGGTCCTCAATCGGAGCAAACGGATTCGGCT
>CAYZMZ010000289.1:0-3526 GCA_964479655.1 uncultured Planctomycetaceae bacterium | reverse complement strand
ACGTACTATGCGCTCAGCTGGGAAATACGATTTTGGCAGACGAGGTTGAAGTCGGAGTTAATAGCTCCATCGACCGCGGGGCGTACGGTCCGACTCGCGTTGGAGAGGGAACAAAAATCGATAATTTGGTTATGGTGGGGCATAACTGCCAAATCGGGAAATACAATCTTTTGTGTGCGCAAGTTGGAATCGCAGGCAGTACGTCAACCGGCGATTACGTGGTTATGGCGGGTCAGGTCGGAGTACGAGATCATGTACATATAGGTACTGGAGCCATGCTGGGAGCTAAATGCGGAGTGATGTCCGATATTCCCGAAAACGCGAAAATGCTCGGAGCACCCGCCTGTCCGGAAAGAGAGCAGTTGGTTAAATTCGCCCTGACTTCAAAACTGCCTGAAATGAAACGACAGATCAGACGATTAGACCAGCGGCTGGAAAAACTGGAACAATCGCCCCTTGAAAACAGCGAAAAGTCGTAAGTCGGTTTTTGTTCAGGGGCGGTTTTATTCAAGGGCGGTTTTTGTTCAATGTCGTTTTTTGAAAATATATTGTGCGGACTTCGCCTGAAATTACTCAGCTATCGTAAAATACAATGGATTTAATTCAAGCCCGGCAATTCTGCAAAAAGTATACGAAATCGCATTACGAAAATTTTACGGTTGCCAGTTGGTTTCTGCCCCATGATATTCGGGAACATTTTTATCCAATTTACTCTTTCTGCCGCTGGGCCGATGATTTGGGAGATCAATCCGCTAGTAATTCCATCGCTTTATCCGGCTTGGACGACTGGCAATCGCAACTGTCAGACTGCTACAACGGGGTAGCTGAGCACCCGATTTTTATCGCGCTAAAGCCGACAGTAGACGAATTTGCTATACCCCAATCGTTGTTTTCCGATTTAATTGCCGCCTTTAAGCGGGATCAAACGCAAAAATCGTATTCTACCCGGCAGCAACTGCTGGATTACTGTCGATTGTCCGCCAATCCGGTGGGAAGAATCGTGCTGCACTTGGCAAAAACGACGGACGCCGATAGTTTTCGCCTGTCAGATGATATTTGTACCGCCTTGCAGCTGGTAAATCATTGGCAAGATGTCGCCCGGGATAAAAGACGCCTCAACGCAGACGGAACTTCCGATTCCCGACGATATATTCCTCTGGAACAAATGAATCTATTTGGATACTCGCTGGAGGAATATCAAGCGGAGCGATACAATCCCGCCTTTGTAGATTTAATGACGAATCTATGCGATTGGGCGTCGGAATTATTTGAACGCGGTAAACCGCTGGTCGATTCGGTACCGCCGACTTTTAAGACGGATATAAAATTATTTATCGCCGGAGGAAAAAAAATCGTCGAAGCGATTCGATACGTTAAATATAACGTGTGGACGAATCGCCCGACGATCTCTCATTGGTGCAAACTCAAGTTGATGTTCCAAATTCTGGCGGGCAAACAAATATAAACAGATTTTACCTGATATTTATCTGTTTATATCAGCACAAAACAGTCATCTCATTTCGCCCCAATCGATCAAACAAAGGGTTGTTTGATTCTGGAGGGCGAAATCAAAACGACGTCTTGGGGGAAAACTATTCAGTGATAGTAACCCTACTATGATAATCTACCGTAACATCCTATTTATTATAGGAATAGCCTTGCGGAGATCCGGAAACGGTGGAACCGGAATCAATCGGCAACGCCGGAGCTGTATTGCAGGAACTGCAACCGCCGTCGGAGGTAATTACCGGGTCGCCGACAATAACTCCAGAGGAGCCGGGGCACGTCGGGCAAGTCGAGCAGCCTTCCGCCGGAGCGTAACAGGTTACTGCTGGTTCACATTCTTTGCCGCAGAACCATTTTCTCATAAAGCAACTGCGGGGCAGACCGTTGCTGCAACCAACAGTCAAGGCGATTGTCAAAAAGACAAACGAAAGTAAAATTGTTTTTTTCATTGGTTTCAACTCCTTATAAAATTTGAAGCGTGATATACTCTTTGGCTTGTTCGTTTGGAGGAAAAAAGATTGCTTCTCTTCCCCCTCATCTTAAACTACAAAGCAAATGTAGCTTATATTTTGGATTTCGTCGAATCTTTTTGACCATTTTTTTGAAAAAATCCGAAAAAATCTCAAAACCTTTCCTACCTTATCTTTTAGATAGTGGTATAATAGCATCGTAAAAGTCGTACATTCGATACAATCCTTATAACCGTTATTATCGATTCTCCTCCCCATACGGTTGGCGAAAAAGATATAATTGGTTATTCGGTTTTATCATATAAATTCCACCTTACTGATTTTTTGAGTTTTCCCGCGTATCCAGCGTACTACCACATTAAATAACCTTACCCGGCGATTTTACTGAAATCAAATCTGTTTATCAGAATTATTCAGAATAATTTCGTGCAGTTAAAACATTTTTTTGTGAGGTATACGGGTTCCACTTGAAATTTTTCGGCTTATATTTTCATAAACCAGTCGTTTCATTTCGCCGTAATCGGTAAAACGATAAGTTTTATTCGTACTATGGCGAAATCAAAACGGCATTGATAGAAAAAATCAAGTAGTCATAGTATAAAACGTCGTCTGGAAAATCAAGTAATCAGAGTATAATCACTTACGAAAGGAACAACATGCGTAATTATAGCAACTGTGCCAAGTCCGAAGTTCGATTTTTTCAGAACTTTATTTATGGATTCCTGCTGATCTATTTGAGCTTCAATTGCATCTCAGCCAACGCTCAACAGGTGTATTTCGTCGATTCTTCCGGTCATTGCAACTATCAGACCCCGGAACAAATAGACGCCGCCTTCAAAGCAAACCAGCAAACCCCCGACGGCTGGAAACCTGTCAACGGGTCGGCTATATGGAACGAAGCAGACCGCATTCCAACCTATATATTTGTACATGGAAACATGACAGACAGAACGGCTGCCATGACAGACGGAACTCTGATTCAGTCGTACTTAAACGGAATTATTCCCGATAAAAACTATCGATTGGTTATCTGGTTTTGGGATTCAAGCCGAACGGACCTTCCGCTTCGTCAAGACGCGATTAATTCCGAACGACGGAGTTTATGGGAAAGCTTTTATCTAGCCCGATTTTTGCAAACGGCTCCGGCAAACGCTTCGATTAAAATTATCGGCTATAGTTTTGGCGCGAATACGGTTTTAGGAGCGATGCAGCTTATTTCCGGCGGCACGGTAAACGGATACGCCTGCGCCGGTTCCAGCGGACAGCTTCAAGTCCTTTTAATCGCCCCGGCTGTTCCAACAGGAGCGTTTCTGACCGGAACCAACGGCTGGGGACTGGCTTTGAAATCCGTTCAACGCTGCGATGTAACCGTTAATCAGACGGATAAAGCCTTGAAATGGTATCCTTTTGTTGCGGCTGACGGGCAATCTTCCGCGATGGGATTTGCTGGCATAGACGGCGTTCCTGCCGAACAAAAGGGCAAGATTTTCTATTACGATGTAACCTGTCAGGTAGGACGAACTCACGCGCTGGCCGATTATTTAGGAAAG
>CAYZMZ010000288.1:1391-4884 GCA_964479655.1 uncultured Planctomycetaceae bacterium | reverse complement strand
TTCGATAGAAGTGAATCCCGCCTGAGCAAGCCGGTTGGTAAAACTCTCGCTTTGTTTTTGCTGATATTCGGTTAGATTTTTTAATTCACCCTTTGCATTTTCCCGATTCTGACGCGCGTTGGTCAGATTCGTTTCCAGCGTAATTTTCCGATTCTGCGCCTGGTTCAATTTTGTATTCGCTGAATCGATAGCCGCATTGAGCGAATTAAGAACTTCAACCGGATTCTGATTTCCGAACAAATCGGCGCGCTGTTTCAGTAATTCAAGAAGCTGCGCCTGTCTGTTTTGATAATTTTGCTCCGCCTGATCGAACTCGGCTTTCGCCTGAAGTATTTTCAGCTGCGTCTCCAATTGCGAAATCAGGGCAATACAATCGTTTACCTTCTGCGATTTTATCTCAATTCGATTGATTCTATGCTTGATTTCTTTAACCGAAATATCCGTATCGCAAGCCAAAACCTTTTTGCAGATTTCATCGGATTCAGCCGTATCCTTTTCGAGGGATTCAGACGTTGTTTTTAACACGGTTTGGATTAATTCAATTGTCTGTTCAATTTTAGTTTTTTCTTTTTCCTGGTTTTTATTTTCCTTTTCCAACTTTCGGTACTCGGATTTTAGAGATTCCAATTCCTGCTTTTCGGCGGAAACTTCGGGGACTTCCGTACAAAAGGGATGATTTGTTGCTCCGCATAGCGGACAGGGTTGACCGTCCTGAAGTTCTTTCCGTTTTTGCTGATACGTTTTGATGGTTTCGGCAAATTGAATCTGGCGTTCCAGTTCATCCAAATGCGCTTTGCTGGTTTCGAGTTCTTTTGTACTTTTGTCGCACTGAACCGTTTTTTTCTCAAGTTGCTTTTGTTGTTGAATTATCGATAGATTATCTGCCCTTTGTTTTTGGATTCCGTCGACGATTCGCTGTTTGATTACTTCCAATTCTACCCATCGTTTTTTCAGTCTACCAAATCTTTCGATTAACTTGAGCTTATCAGCAACCGAAATTCCCTGCAAGGCTTGCGATAGCTGTTCTTGAATTTCCGGTATGGTTTTATCGGGTAAATTCTCAGGGGCGATTTTCGCCTTTCGGCATTGTTCGATAAATTCCGCCCGTCGTTTGTCAACATCGGATTTCGTCTTTTGAGTTTGTTCGTTCTCCGATTGAATTTGTCCGTCGAGAGCCTGAACCCGCGAAATAACAGGCTGCTGTTGTTGTCGATTCCGTTTTGCGGTTTCCAATTCGTTTTCCAACGGAGGAATTTGTGTTTGAATATCGGTTAGATTCTGTTCAAGACTATCAATTGTACTGTTGTTAGAATCAATAACCGACTGCCTTTGACTAACATCGTGGTTAGCTTTTTCCAGAATCTTATGTTCACCTATCAAAGGGGCGGCGTCTGAATCGCGTTTAAGCTGCTGCCGCTGATTTTCAAACTGCTGTAATTTCGTCTTGTTGTCGGATATATCGACCTGAATTTTATCGAACTGGGTTTGCAGTTGCTCTGTTTTTTCGAGCCAGGAAATTTGCTTGTCGAGTTCATCTATTTGCGGGGTAAGAATAGCAATTTGATTATTGCTATCGGTTTTCTGCTGAATTAATTGAGCTACTTCTTCCGCTGACAGTAAAACCACCTCTTTGAGAACCAGTTCCAACTGATCGAGTTTTTTCTTTTCCTGACCCGTTCGACTGAATATATTTTCAGATATAATCGAATATATCCCCGTCCCGGTAATCTTTTCCAGCAGGTCGGCTCTTTCGTTGGGCTTGGCGTCGATAAATTCCTTGAACTTGCCCTGAGCGAGCATAATAGTTCGGACAAATTGATCGTAATCCAGCTGAATCGTTTCTTTGATTAATTTTTCAGTCGCAGACTTTGTACTGGCTTTCACTTCGCCGGAAACCGCGTCGGCTATCTCCCATTTCACGCCTTGAAGCTTTCCGTCGGATTTTCCGCGCGCTTTTGACTGGGAAAATGTACATCTAAACGTTCCCTTGGAGTTTTCAAAGGTAACCTCGGATTGACAAGTTGCTGCCGAAAGCGACATCAATTCGTTGGAATTGGCATTGATCGACATCACGCGGGGCGTTTTTCCGAACAGAGCCAGACAGATTGCGTCTAAAATCGTGGTTTTCCCCGCTCCGGTAGGACCGGTAATAGCAAACAGCCCGTCTTGCAAATAAGCTGGATTTTGGAAATCTATCGTCCAATCACCCAGCAGGGAATTGATATTTTTGAAGCGTAATTTAAGCAATCTCATTTTGGTTGATAACCTCCGTGTACATTTCCATCAATTCTTTATGCAGGTCTTCGGATACATTCAGCAACTTCAATGTTCTTTTGAATACATCTATCGGGGTAAGTTCTTTCAACGATTCGCCCTTGAATTGAGCGGTCAAAGAAACCGAACGCTGGGTTTCGCAGCGAAACGCCAACATCAATACGGGCTTGTCGTTGAGAAGTTCTTCCAGATTCTGTTTGAGATTCATCGGAGGTTGTTCGGATCGATAAACTACCTCAATCCAGATTGTAACTCCGTCCGACTGAGCTTGGGCGATTGTTTGTTCAACCTGCGCGGTAATCGTCTTTTCGTCCCCTGAAATCTGAACAATTTTTTGAAATTGCGGAATTTCCAACGGCGTGATTATTCGTTCACCATTTGCATTCCATTCAGCCAGTACTACCTGTTTGGACTGCCCCGCCTCGTTAAATCCAATAGGAATAGGAGAGCCGGAATAGCGAATATAATCGGATTTATTTACCGTTTGCGGAACGTGAAGATGACCTAAAGCGATATAGTCAAAGGCGGCGGGAAAATCTCCTGCGGGAAATTTCTCCAGGGTGCCGATATAAATATCGCGAACGCCGTCCTGATCAATCGTTTTTCCGCCTTGAGCAAATAGATGTCCCGTTGCAATAATCGGAATAAATTCAGACTTATCAAGCAGATTTCTTTTTTGAACCGCCGCGGCTTCCAGCTGACGGTAGGCGTCTCGAATTCCCTCCATCAGATGAGTGGTTTTTTCCAACGCAGTTTCGCCGTCTACGGATTTACGTAAGTCTATATCGGATAAAAAGGGAAATGCGGCGACAATTCCGATCGTATGAGTTTTGTCTTTCAGTTCGATTACCGCCTGATTCCAATCGGCGGGTTTTTTAGCCGCGACGCTTATATTCAGATGTTGTAGAATCGGCTTGTTGAGTTCCAGAAGCGTTGCAGAATCATGATTTCCGCCAATTATTACGATATTGGAGCAGACGCTTTTCCCCGACTTTGCGTCGTCGTATAATTCCATCAAAAAATCGATGTACAGCCGCTGCGATTCCAACGTTGGAACCCGATTATCGAAAATATCGCCGGAAACAACCAGAGCGTTGACCTGATTATCGATAATTGTCTGTCGCAGCCAAGCGAAAAAAGCCGTATGTTCGTCGGTTCGCCGCTGATTAAACAGCTTGCAATCCAAATGCCAGTCGGAAGTATGTAGTATTTTCATAGA
>CAYZMZ010000288.1:577-1381 GCA_964479655.1 uncultured Planctomycetaceae bacterium | reverse complement strand
CTCCCCGTTGTTCGTTTTACCCCCTATTCTTCGCCCTATAGGAATTATAACGACTATAACGACTTTAATGATTACAGTAATTACGGTAATTATAGTATTTGCAGAGTTTACAGCAGCTTTAACGATTATAGCGACTTATAAGCCCTACTTTTTCTGTCCGGAAAGTAATCTAGGCAATTTTAGTTTCAAAAAATATAGTCATATTTCAGGTTACCTATTGCAAAATTCTCTAAAAACGAGTATAATCATACGTATAATTAATACAAGGAAATACAATCCGCCGATTCACTCAAATGTACGATTTTGTAATATTTACGAAAAAACAATAAATTTTTTGCAATCAAATTTAATTTCATGCGTATAGATAATAGAGCGTTTGATCAGTTGCGACAGGTTAAGGTAATTCGTCATTTTACCAAAACGTCTGCGGGAAGCGTTTTAATCAGTGCTGGAGATACGGTTGTACTTTGTACGGCTAGCGTCGCCGCCGAGTTGCCCGCTTGGATTAAGCCGGAAGAAGGCAAAGGCTGGATTACCGCCGAGTACAACATGCTGCCCGGCAGTACTCCCGGACGCAAAAAGCGGGATCGGGACGGACACGTAGACGGGCGGAGTACCGAAATTCAGCGTTTAATCGACGACTATGAAGAGACCTTGGAAGCGCGCTTAGAAAAGGAATTGTGCGACGAGCAGCTCCAGCTTTGGGATCATATGATGGACATCCTCGATCAAATTGTCGAGATCGTCGGGGAGGAGAAAGCTGATCTCGGCTTGTTCTTCGAGCTCGTCGAGGTGGGGTTGAGC
>CAYZMZ010000288.1:260-567 GCA_964479655.1 uncultured Planctomycetaceae bacterium | reverse complement strand
CGCGGACTGCGCGCAACGTTAAATCGGGAAGCCTTGGGTCCGCAGCTAATTACCTTGGATTGCGATGTTCTCCAGGCGGACGGCGGAACCAGAACCCTTTCGATTACCGGGGCGGCGATTGCTTTAATTGATGCCTTGGCAACCATTCCGCGTCTGTCCAGCTACCCGCTAACCGATTCGACCTCCGCAATTAGCGTTGGTTTGGTAGACGGAAGTCCGATGTTGGATTTATGCTATCAGGAAGATGTACGTGCGGAAGTTGATATGAACGTTGTAATAACCGGATCCGGTAAATTCGTCGAAGTTC
>CAYZMZ010000288.1:0-219 GCA_964479655.1 uncultured Planctomycetaceae bacterium | reverse complement strand
ATTAAAACAGATTCAGCAACAGACCTTGGGAGCGGACTGGCCGTTTTAGTCGATGGATTTTTAGTTGTTCAGATTTGATTATCAAAGCGATTGAATACACAAATAATCGATCTTCAAGATACAATATTTTAAGTTTTATACCTAAAAGGAGAAATTAATATGAAAAAGATTCTTGCTCTGTTGGTCTTCGCAGGACTGATTTTTCTGATGTGCGAACAG
>CAYZMZ010000287.1:0-4889 GCA_964479655.1 uncultured Planctomycetaceae bacterium | reverse complement strand
AAGGCTGGCTGCGCACGGGAAAAATTCGCGATGGGGGGGGAACGTTGTATTTCCGTTTTCCGCCACTGAAGTGGCGGGTTATGGAAGAAAAAGTCTTCTCCACAGCCCCGGATTAAAGTCCGAGGCTATGAAGAGGAACCGCCATTCATGGTATATATCAGTCCAACACGATATGCAGGATCGGTTAAATTAAGAGCCGCTTTGATAAGTTAGCATTTCTTAACCAAGGGCATTAACTCTTGACTTTGCTTACTTTGGTGCGATTCCAGCAGCAAATTCCAAACGGTACTCATATCTGCGTTTCCAACCAGCGGATTTTCCGCTAAAAGTTGGGCAAACAGAGCGACAGCGTAGGTAAGTCGAATGTCCGTTTCCCGGTTCGCCTGCGTCAACTGAACGGGGGTTGGAATGGCGATGGGGAAATCTTGGTACTGCGATACCGAATCATTCGGGTCTTTCCATCGGATTTTAATCAAAAACAACTCGTTGTTGATTTCGCCAGATTGTTCCCGGTCGTTGCTATCCGGCTTTTTCGACGGTATAACCTCGTCTGATTTTTGTTCATAGCGCGACTTATCTACCGACGGAATGAGCGTATTTTTAACTCCCGGAGGAATCAACTCCAGCAAAGCAACGACATTCTGTCCCGAACCGATGTTGCCCGATTCTTTTTTATCGTTGTTGAAGTCTTTCGCCTCCATAACCCGGTTTTCGTAACCAATCAATCGCCAGGATTCAACGTTGGCGGGATTGAAATCAATCTGAATTTTTATATCTTTCGCGATTGAAACCAAGGTTGCAAAGAACTGGTCTTCCATCACACGCCGTACTTCCGCCCGGTCGTTGATATAATGGTATGCTCCCTGCCCGTTATTAGCCAGGATTTCCATCAGATTATCTTTATAATTCCCCATGCCGAAGCCGAGAACCGTCAGAAAAACGCCTGATTTCGCTTCCTTTTTTATAAGTCGAGTCAATTGTTCATGATCCGAAACACCGATATTGAAATCGCCGTCTGAACACAAAATAATTCGATTTACTCCCTTTTTGGAGAAATTTTTTCGAGCTTGCTCATACGCCAATTGCAAACCATCGCTTCCGTTTGTACCGCCTCCCGCTTCAAGCTTTTGAATCGCCTGTTCGATTTTAACTTTATTTTTACAGGACGTTGATTCAAGTGCTATTTCGGACGTAAACGCATACGTTACAATGGCGAGGCTATCGCACGGACGTAAACGATCTACCAATCGAAGCAGCGATTCTTTAATCAAAGGCAGTTTATTCCAATCGGACATAGAGCCGGAAACGTCTATAAGAAACGCTAAATTAATCGGAGGAATCTTATCTTCTGGAATCCTTTTTCCCTGAATACCAACTCGGGCTAAAAGCAACTCCGAATTCAGCGGGTGCGGTCCAATAACAACCGTTGGCTTGAATGGGCACGTATCGTCTTCGCTCGGTTCCGGTAAATTCCAGTCGAAATAGTTGATAAATTCTTCTTCGCGAACCGATTCAGGCGGCGGAACTTTGTCGTATTGTTCCAAATACGCCTTGCATTGAGTATAGGAAGCTGTATCGACATCTATTCCGAAAGTTGCAAACGGATCGCTGGACACGCTGACAAATTCGTTCGGTTTTTTAGCGGTATATCCATCTGGCGCATTTACCAATGCCGGTATTTCAGGCTCGACGTCCTTCAGAAAATCAGGACGGGCTTCGCAACAGCAGACATCCATTAAATCCATTGAGCAACAGGCAACTTCGCGCTCTGGCATTATGCAACTGTCTAGTTGGGGCATTTCGTTCCGCCGTTCAAAAATACGTTTACACATATTAAGCTGTTCAAACGCAGGAAATTGGTTAATCGGCGGTTTTTCCGCCCTTCGCTTTGCGGCGGCTTCCTTTCGTTTTTCAGCCTGAATTTTCTCATTCCATACCTTGTACGCTTTTTGTATTTCATCCCACTTTACTTTGATCTGGGACTGCTGCCTCCAAGGCCAAACCGCGTTTCCAAACGAGGACAGGAAAGCAATAAAGCCGGCGAAAAAGGATTTCTTTTTGTGTATTCCCGCAAACTCGGGAGATTGCTCCATTAAAGCCACCAATTCAAGCAGCCATTCCAGTTGGCGTTCCAGTTCTGGATTGGTAAACGCCTGTTTATCAATATCCGCCATTGCAGCCGGGTCAAGTTCTCCCAGCGCGTAAAGTATACAATCTTCCAGACTAATCGGATTATTGGAAGGATAGTTTTGATTCATATTTTGTGTTTCCATTGTTGTTACCCGTTGGTAATATAAGGATTAATGAATTATCGAACAGTATTGTTAAGAAGAACAAACAATCATCAGTCGTTAAGAGAGATGCGTTCACGTATTTGTGAAATTTCTCTCGAAATAATCTGTCTTACGGAATCAGCTTTAAGCCCCAACGCCGTTGCGATTTGGGTCGAGTTTTGTCCCTTTACAAATCGTTTGTAAAATATTTTTCGCGTATTAGGCGCCCCCTCTTTCAGATGGGCGATTACGCGCGCTAATAGTTCTTGCTGTTGAATCGCCAGACCGGAGTCCGCCCCATTGGGCTGATTTTGCGGTAAGTCTTCTACATCGGTATCCGAATTGATGGGAATCCGTTTCTTTTTTCGGAAAATATCAATAGCCAGATTCCTCGCAATACGAAAAAGCATGTTTCGTAAATGAAGACCTTCAATTTGTTTACCCGATTTAATAAATCGCGTGTAAACCTCTTGTACAAAATCATCTTCGTCTGTCTGATTGCCCAACAGCCGAGCCCCATAAATACGAATTTCGTCGTAATAGGGCATTCCAGATAAATTAAACTCGTTTGACATTGGTTCTTTCCAGGGGTTGAAAGGAGTGATAAAATGACAAAACTTTGTACACCGGATTTTCTTGCCGCTTTTATTGGCATGATGTATACTGATTCTACCTGATATTTCCCGGATTATATTTTCATAAATCAGCCGCTTTATTCCGCCCCAATCGGTGAAACAGCGCTTTTTCTTCCTAAAGGGTGAAATAAAAACGGCATCAACAGAAAAAATCAAGTATCCATAGTATAAAATCCTCTTAAATGCGTTCTGACTATTAATACGACGTCCCGGCGTTACTGTGACAAAAATTCTGTGATTTTTTCGTAAAAATCAATTAATCGGCAAAAAAAGAAGAACGATTTTTATTTTTCCGTCGATTCTTGTATCTGATTGTAAATATTTTCCAATTCAGGTCGAGGCTTCACAACGATTGAAGCGATAAAAATAGCGGCCGCTGAAAGTATAAATCCAGGTACCAGTTCGTAGACATCGAATATTCCCCCGTCGTTAATTCGCCATATAAAGGCGGTAACCGCTCCAACGCAAATTCCCAATACGGCGGCCGCCTTTGTCGTTCGCCTCCAAAACAACGACGCCAACAGAATCGGACCGAATGCCGCTCCAAATCCCGCCCACGCAAAAGCGACTAATTTGAACACAGAGGTATTTATTTTCCCTAATAACGTATTGGGGTCTGGATTTTCAATACATACTATCAACGCCGCGATTACCGAAACGAAAATTACCGTTGCCCGACTGACCCATAAAGTAGACCGTTCGCTTGCATTGGTTCTAAACGTATCGCGATATAAATCCGAGGCGGCGGAAGAAGACGCGACCAGCAACTGACTGTCCGCCGTACTCATAATAGCCGAAAGAATAGCCGTCAATAATATTCCCGTAATAATCGGGGGAAACAGATTTTGGATTAAAACGATAAAAACCGTTTCCGGGTCAGACAGATTCGGATACAAAAAATGCCCGATAACACCGCAGGCGATAGCCGCCCCCAGCGTAATCGCAACCCAAATCATGGCAATCCGTCTGGCAGGACGAATTTCCGATTCCGATCGAATCCCCATAAAACGGGGAAGAATATGCGGCTGACCGAAGTATCCTAGTCCCCAGCCGAGGCAGGAAATCAGGAAAAGTCCGTCCAGAGTTCGTTGTTCTGTCATCGGAAAAAGAGTAAATACGCCTGATGTTATCGGAATATTCCCTTGATCAGGCAACGCCAGCCACGCGGCAACAGGCGTAATCAGCAAGGCGCAAAACATCAAAACACCCTGAATCATATCGGTCCAGCAAACAGCCAGGAATCCGCCCAAAAAAGTATACAAAACGATAATTGAAGTGCCGGTAAACAGAGCAACTTGATAGTCCAATCCAAAAGTTACGCAGAACAGTTTAGCTCCCGCTGAAAACATGGACGCAGTATAGAAGAGGAAAAAAATCAGAATAAATACGGCGGTAACAGCACGCAGCAAACCTGTTTGGTCGTTAAACCGCTTCGCAAAATAATCAGGCAGAGTAATTGCGCCCAGATTGCACGTAAAACGACGTAATCGACTTGCAACGATTCGCCAATTTAAATACGTTCCGATAAACAGACCAACCGCCGTCCAAATCGCCTCGCTGGTACCCGAATAAAGCACGTAAGCCGTACCGGGCAGTCCCAGCAACAGCCAGCCGGACATATCAGATGCCTGCGCGGACATCGCAGCTACCCACGGATTCAGTTGACGATTTCCCAATACGTAGTCTGATACATTCCGATTTTTCAGGAAAAATAGAATCCCGATTCCAACCATAACAGAAAGATATAAAGCAAGAATTATCAGATAGATTACTGTGTTATTCATTTAATTAAAACAACTCCTCTTATGAGGCGAAAATCGTACGGCATCGGTAGAAAATTCCGGGGTTGACACGGAATAAAAATTAAGTGTACCAGAATTAGCCAATTTTTTCAAGTACTGCCCCAAAAACGTTTTGATTTCAGGAAAAAGTTCCGTTAATTCCAGTTTTCTCTTATTTATTTTAATTTATTCTGTCTTTA
>CAYZMZ010000286.1:0-4899 GCA_964479655.1 uncultured Planctomycetaceae bacterium | reverse complement strand
CAGCAATATTCATCGGCCGGGGACGACCGCAGGACGGCGAGGACGCCGACCCTCCACATATACATCCGTTCAATGCGGTATTCAAAATCAGCAATATTACTCCCACCAACCCATTTTGGGGCAACCGGCGGTAGCCGAACAGGGAGCCCCGCCTCGGGGACGTCCTCGCTCCAAAGGAGCAAGCGGTATTCAAAATCTACGAAAATGCCTGGGAACGCAGGCTTCAATCCAGCAAATGCCGACTGGAAGTCGGCGTTCCCAGGCATAAATTCGTCGTCCCAATTTTAACGAAACGAGTATACCGTACGTACTTATTCGGGCTGATAGTTTACCAAAACATCTTCGAGAATATCCAAGCCCTCTTTTGCCTGCTCCATGGTCAGGTTAATCGCGGGCAGCATTCGGATAACAACGGAATGCGTGCAGTTAATCAGCAGTCCTTTTTCCATGCAGCGTTTTACCGCAAACGCGCCTTCAACGTTCAGTTCGATACCGATCATAACGCCTGCGCCTCGAATATCTTTGATGATATTGCATTTGGATTGCATTTCTTGGGCACGGGATTTGAAATAGGCCTCGATCTTGGCCGCATTTTCCAATAAATGTTCTTCTTCGATCATTTTAATGGTCGCAATCCCCGCGCTGGCCGCAATCGGATTTCCGCCGAAAGTAGAGGCGTGCATGCCTTTTTTCAAATCGTCGGCAATATCAGCACGGGCTAAAAACGCGCCCGCTGCAACTCCCGCAGCCAAGGTTTTGGCTAAAGACATGCTGTCAGGCGTAACACCAAAACGCTGATAAGCAAACCAGTTGCCCGTTCGTCCGCAACCGGTTTGAACTTCGTCGAAATGAAGCAGCAAATCGTTTTCATCGCAAATCTGCCGCAATCCCTGCAGGAATCCCTCGGGCGGAATTTTTACGCCGCCTTCGCCCTGAATCGGTTCGATGAAAATCGCTGCGGTTTCTTCGTCGATTAATTCTCTAACCGAATCCAAATCGCCGAATTTGGCGTACATGAATCCGGGAACCAGCGGTCCTAATCCCGCTTGGTATTTAGGCTGAGCGGTAGCGGTTGTTGTTGCCAGCGTTCTTCCGTGGAACGAGCCTTCAAAGGTAATAATTTTATACTTTCCCTTGGGAACTTGATGAAGTCGGATAAATTTAATAGCCGCTTCGTTGGCCTCCGCCCCGGAATTGCAGAAAAACGCCTTGCCTCCGAAAGAACGTTCTGAAAGCATTTCAGCCCAAAGTCCCTGCTGTTCTATGTACCAGGAGTTGGGAACGTGAACCAGACTGTTTAACTGTTCCTGAACGGCTTTTACAATTTTGGGTGGACAATGCCCCAGCATATCGCAGCCCCAGCCGGGAAAGAAATCAATATAGCGTTTTCCCTCGTCTGACCAAATATAGGAACCTTCCCCGCGAACCAGAGTTACCGGATACCGGGTGTAGTTGGGGATAACATATTTTTCAAACCGTTCGATTGTATTCATAATTTCAAACCGCCTTTATTACGGTAATAAACAGGGAAAATTCTAAACTCCAAACAACATTGTGCGGATTATACTTCTTTATTCAGCTTTTTTAAGGGGGGTAGGTTCAGGGATTTCCAATTTATATACTGATTCTACTTGAAATTTTCCGGCTTATATTTTCATAAAACAGCTGATTTCATTTCGCCTTAATCGGTAAAACGAGGCGTTTTTATTCGTACTGAGGCGAAATCAAAACGGAGGTACTAGAAAAAATCAAATAGTCATAGTATAAAGGTTTGAAAATTGGATTCGTATTTGTCTGTTTTATCTGCTTTATCCTGTCTATTGCTGTTATCGTATTGCGTAACAGAAAAAACGGGCAACGTTGCATAATCCCTATTGCAAAAAAATTTTTTCCCGATATATTTAATCAGACAAAATAAATTTTAATACCGCACGAATAAGTGCATCCGGCATTTTCGAGGCGGTTTACTTTACTTCAAGGAGAATAATAGAAATGGCAAAAGCCAAGGCGAAACCCGCGTACAAAGTAGCAGATATTAAACTAGCCGACTGGGGTCGAAAAGAGATTACTTTGGCCGAACATGAAATGCCCGGTTTAATGGCAATGCGGAAGAAATACGGTCCTAGCAAGCCCCTCAAAGGTGCCCGAATTGCGGGTTGTCTTCACATGACAATCCAAACTGCCGTTTTAATCGAAACGCTGGTTGAATTGGGTGCCGAAGTTTGCTGGTCGTCCTGCAATAAGTTTTCTACCCAAGATCACGCGGCGGCGGCTATTGCGGCGGCGGGAGTACCGGTTTACGCCTGGAAGGGAGAAACGGACGAGGATTACGATTGGTGTATCGAACAAACCCTCTATTTTAAGGACGGTCAGCCGCTGAATATGATTCTCGACGACGGCGGAGATCTGACGTTGTTAATTCATAAAAAATATCCGCAACTGTGTGCTGGAATCAAAGGGATTTCCGAAGAAACTACGACAGGTGTACATAGATTATATCAGATGTTTGCCAAAGGCGAACTGATGATTCCGGCTATCAACGTAAACGATTCCGTAACCAAAAGCAAGTTTGATAACCTCTACGGATGCCGCGAATCGCTGGCTGACGGTATCAAACGCGCAACGGATATTATGATTGCCGGTAAAACGGTTGTTGTCGCCGGTTACGGAGACGTCGGCAAGGGTTGCGCTCAATCCATGAAATCCTACGGCGCGAAGGTTATCGTAACAGAAATCGATCCGATTTGTGCCTTGCAGGCTGCGATGGAAGGTTTTGAAGTCAATACGATGGAGAACGCTTGTTCACGTGGTAATATTTTCGTTACAACGACCGGCTGCTGCGAAATTGTTATGGTCAAGCACATGGAGAAAATGCCGCAGGATGCTATCGTTTGCAATATCGGTCATTTCGACTGCGAAATTGACGTTGCGGGCTTGAACAACTACAAAGGAATCCAAAAGACGCAAATTAAGCCGCTGGTTGACCGCTATACTTTCCCCGACGGACATTCCATTTTACTGTTGGCTGAAGGACGTTTGGTGAATCTGGGCTGCGCTACAGGGCACCCGTCTTTTGTTATGTCCAACTCGTTTACCAATCAAACGCTGGCTCAAATTGCGCTTTGGACCGATTCCAAAAACTATCCTTTGGGAGTTCATGTTTTGCCCAAAAAGTTAGACGAAGAAGTCGCCCGACTGCATTTGGATGCCGTTGGCGCCAAGCTGACAAAGCTGTCCGCCGCGCAGGCTGAATACCTCGGTATTCCGAAGAACGGCCCGTTCAAGGCTGACTTCTACCGATATTAATATTAATCGTCTTTGTACAGTCAGACGATTTATACTATGACTACGTGATTTTTTTCGTGACGTCGTTTTGATTTCGCCGCCAGAATCAGATAATCCTTTATTTTACTGAGTAAGGCGAAACGAAACGACAGGTTCATACTAATGCAAACCGGAAAAAGTCAAGTAGAAACAGTATATGAAAACCTCGCTTCACGGTATATACCCCGATTCTATAATATACCGTGAAGTTGTACCCGGTTAAATTTGATACTTTGGCTGAATCGATGACCGATAATACAATCGTTGCGCTAAAATAGTAAACATACACCCAACTCTGATATTTTGAATATAGTACCCTTTGGCGGAAATCTGGTATGGCCTGTGCTGATCGTTTCCGTATTATTTGGAATCCTGATCTGGGGTGTGGTGTATAACAACAGGCTGTCCGCAGTTAAAAAATGGACTTTATTTTCTCTTCGCGCCTTTGTTATTCTGCTTTTATTCTGGATTCTGTTGCGTCCAACGGCGGTAACAACTCAAACGCAGCGCGATAATTCGTCCGTTGCGATTTTACTCGATTCGTCCCGAAGCATGGGGATTGGCGATATTCAGCCCGGTGAAATTCAGCCCGGCATTATTCAGCCCAATAATATTCAACCCGGCAATCAAAATCGGTTTTCTGCGGCCTTGCAAACGCTTGGTTCTTCTTCTGCGGCTATTGAAAAGATGAAGTCGGAACTGGATTTGAAATGGTTTACCTTCGATTCGGTTTTGGTTCCCGTAAAAGAAGAGTCGATTTTATCCGCCGATACCTCCGCAAATCTTGTTCCGAAAGGAGAAATGACGGCTTTGGGCAAGTGTCTGGACGAATTGCTTCGTTTGCAGGCGGGAAAGCGGCTGTTGGGGGTTGTATTACTGTCCGACGGAGCGCAGAGACTGCCGATACAAAAGGAATTATCCGACTGGGCGATTTTACCGCAGCAATCCGCGCAGTCTTTTAATAGACTAGGGGTTCCTTTGTATACGTTGTGCTTTGGACAGCCGGAAGGACAATCGCAAACGCGAGATATTGCCGTTGTCGATTTTACGGCTCCTCCGAGGGTATTTCTTCAGTCCGCCGCCCGGATTGAGGCGCAAATTCGCGTGGAAGGAATTACCGGCGTTGATATTCCTGTTCATTTACTGTTTGAAACCTCACCGGGAAAAAGGGAAATCGTAGACAAAACAACTGTTCGCGCGGAAATCTCCGGTCAGGTAATTCCCGTCGAGTTTACCTATCAGCCCAAAGCGGTGGGCGAATACAAACTGACCTTGGACGTTCCGATATTGGATAAAGAAGAGAAATCCGATAACAATTCTATGGACGCCTTTATTCGGGTAATCGACAGCGGCTTAAAAATCCTGTATTTGGAAGGAACGATCAGACCGGAACAGAAGTTCATCAGTCGCGTTTTTGAGGATTCACCCTACGCGCAGCTGGAGGTTATGCGTTTGGATCGACGAGCGGGAATAGATCAGCAGGCGATTCTCAACGCGCTTGATTCCGGTCAGTACAACGTGATAATTTTAGGAGATGTACATTCGTCTCTGCTTGGAGA
This sequence comes from uncultured Planctomycetaceae bacterium, assembly GCA_964479655.1. Classification (GTDB taxonomy): domain Bacteria; phylum Planctomycetota; class Planctomycetia; order Pirellulales; family Thermoguttaceae; genus RUG11551. The sequence continues at coordinate 16 of CAYZMZ010000286.1, read as the reverse complement.
GGATAGTCAGAATAAA
>CAYZMZ010000285.1:0-4901 GCA_964479655.1 uncultured Planctomycetaceae bacterium | reverse complement strand
ATTTTTTCCCCTGCGCAGCCAGCCGAAGGCTGGCTGCGCAGGGGAAAAAATCGCGATGGGGGGGGAGGGGAATGCGGCTTTCTACCGTTCGTTGTGCCCTCTGGGAGCGAGATTATTTTTTCGTCGTTCGTTCTACCAAACGGAAACACCTACGGCGTTGGGATTGTACACAAAAAGAAATGTTCTACCAAACGGGAACACCTACGGCGTTGGGATTGTACACAAAAAGAAATGTTCTACCAAACGAGAACACCTAACGGCGTTAGGACGGGCACAAGCTCCCTTTTTGAAAGCGGGGGCAAGCTTCGAGTAATCCAGACGGGAATCTTTGGCGGGGTGGGGAGTTAGCGGCGAATCAACGAGCTAATCAGGCACGCAACGGCAAACAGGGGTAACGCCATGAAGCCGAATATTTCCAAGCTCATAACAACAGCTGTAAAGGGGCATTTTACCACGCCGCTAAAAACGGCAATCAATCCAATCGCCGCTCCTAAAGAAGGATCCATGCCCATAAAATTAGCTAAACAGCAACCTAACGTCGCTCCGATGAAAAACGCCGGAACAATCTGACCGCCCTTGAATCCGATTCCCATCGTAATAGCGGTTAGGAGCAGTTTCCAGAAAAACGCGCTTTCAGAAGCGGTTCCGTGTAACGCCTGACCGATTCCATTTATTCCTATTCCGCAGTAGTCGTCTGTTCCCAAAACGAGCGTAATTCCCACTACAATTAACGAGCCGAAAACAATCGTAAGAATCGGATGATTGATTTTAGTAGCGGTTCGGGAAATACCGTCTATTCCCGAACATAAAGCCCATGCCGCGATACTGCCTAAAACGGCAATGACAGCAACCTGTCCGATCAATAAAAGGGAATACGTCGGCAACGGCAAAAGGAACTTCATTGGATGCAAATTCAGGGGAAGAACCGCTAGAAACGCAACCATCGCACTGATCATACACGTAATCAGCCGAAACACGCTAAACGATTTCGATGATTTAGACAGCGTTAGTTCAATTACAAACAACGCGGCTGCAACAGGCGTTCCCAGCAAAGGAGCAAACGCCGCCGCCATACCGCACAAAACGATCAGCTGGGTATCTGACTTATTCAGTTTAAACCATCGACTTACTTGAGAACCGAATCCTCCGCCGATTAACAGCGACGCGCCTTCGCAGCCTGCTGAACCGCCGCATAAATGCGTAATTACGGTACTGAAAAAAATCAAAGGCGAGGACGGAGACGGAATTGTCTTGCTTGTTTGAACCGCTTCGGAGATAATAGCAAAACCGTTGCGTGAATCTATACGGAAATGTTTGTACAGGCAGGTAATTAGTATACCTCCCATCGGAAGGAAAAACAGCAAAGAGGGGTGCAAAGCCCGGACTTCATTTGCCCACATAACACTCAGACGGAAAAACGCGCCTGCGTAACCGGCGGCTGCGGAGAAGAAAACGCAGATAAAAAGCAAGGTTATAACTCGTCCCCCAAGCCAGCGCACTTTTTCAGGTGCATATTTCCCTGTTAAGGATTCAACTCCGATGGAATTTCCTTGAACCGGCAAATGGATTGTATTAGAACTGGGGCGGGCAGTCGGCTCGACTGACATCTTTTTGCAATATAAAACTGTAACAACTCTAATTACGCTTTGACGGCAATAACCTTTCTTGTCTGATTAAAGCGATTGCGGAGTCGTTATAAATCAAATTTTCTCTGTATTATATCTATATCGTCAAAAAAATCAATAGGTTCTAAAAGTTCGGGAAAAATTTTTAATTTTCTGCTTGACTTATACGTCAGCTATGATAAAATCTATATCAAACTGATTTTTACGGTAGCCGCGAGATTTCTCCCGCAACGCTGTTGGAATTTTGCGGCAATATCCCCAATATATGGGATCAACCTCCCTATTTTATCAATTAGGGGGGCAGGAAACGGGAGGAATGTGGGCGTATAAACCGGAAAATTAGGTGAAAACCGGTTACTTGAATGTATCCCCCCGATTATCGATTGTTGCTTTACGAAAAGAGCATATTCCTCGCAAATACTGTATTTTTCCCCAAACCTGCAATTTTATACTACATAAAAGGCGTTTTTGTGCGAACTATCGCGTCATCTATCGTTGTACTTTTAGATTTCTGCGCGACAGTATTGGGAATCGAATCGCGGGCAGTTTTGTCAGATTCGTCTGAACTAACTGCTGAAATAGGTGTGGCGAATACGTGGAAGCCGGGCGTTTGGATTCCTATTTCTGTTAATACCCCCGTTTCTGTTAATTTGGATAAGAAATCGTCTGATTTAGGTAAGAAATCGTCTGACTCCGAAGTTCCTGTTGCCGTAATTTGCGTGGACGACGACGGATTCCAGACTGAATATCCACTTTTTGATACGATTATAACTGAAAAATCTGTTAAAACAGTTGGATTGTTTCGTACCAGCCGTCAGAGTCCGAAAATATCCGTTCGACTGGCTAAAAAGTCTTCCGATTCCTCGGCAAAGTTCCGAACGCTTGACTTTGATTTGCCGACTTGTGCTGGCAGTCATCGGGAGGTTTTTCTGGTAATTGGAACGGAAGCTGAGGCGGATTTCGTCCGACAGGCTGTTTCGCGCTCCGATTTGGAAAAAGACCTTCGTCCGCTGGTTATCCGCTTGGATTGCTTGGAACAGTTGCCGACGTCCGATTTCAAGTCGCTTCAGGTAGTAGATCGGGTTATTTGGTTCCATAAACCGGGACAGTCAACCCAAAGCAGCGTGCTGTATTCCTGGTTAAGACAAGGGGGCGATTTGACTATCGCCTCCGAGGACAGTCAGTTTAATTCAGACGGATTGATTCAATCGACCTCCAATCAATCGACCTCCAATCAATCGGATTCCAATCAGGCGGCTTTAACCGAGAGGGAGGATTCAACGGGGCGAACGGATTCAACGGAATCTCCAAAATCGGATTTAACAGCACAGACGCCGTCTGAAATATGGCTATCTCAAACGACGTCGATAGAGGAATTTGCCAATTCCGAAGTCCCGCTTCCCCGTTTAGGCGTGGGACGTAAATATAGTTTGAAGGCGGCTAAAACGTCCGTATCTCCCGATGCGGTGGTACTATGTCGGTTTATGGACATACCGTTAATTTTTCGTCAGGCTGTTGGATTCGGCTGTTTAACCCGGGTTGCGTTTGATTTATCCGCCAAGCAGATACAACAATGGAGCAACAAAGACCGATTTCTGCGTCGAATACTTGATATTCCTGAAACGGTGAAAGATACTCAGCGTTTTACGGCTAATTCCATTTTGCATTTTGGTTACGACGACATGCCGGGTCAGCTGGCAAGCGCGTTAAATCAGTATACAGATATTCCCTGTGTTTCGTTCTGGTCGATTGCTGGATTGCTCCTGATTTTCATCGCGATTATCGGCGCGGGAGAGTATTTTCTTTGGAATCGATTTAATCTTCCCTCTCGTCTGACCTGGATTACCTTTCCCGTTTGTATAGCCCTGTTTTGCGGGCTGTTTTATTGGATTTCCCTTTCAAATAAAAGTCCGGAAATTCGAGCGAATTTGGTTTCCGTGCTGGATTTTGATTGTCAAAATAAGTTTTCCCGCGGCTATTTTTATGGCGATGTTTACGTGCCGCAGGCGGAAAAATACGATCTTTGGTTTGACTGTCCGTACGCCGTTACAGACAAGTCGGCGAATACAGCTGGATTGGAGGGAGGGAAAAAGGGCGAGGAATTTGAAAAACCCGGAAAATCGGATAACTCTGAAATTAGCCGGAATACCTGGATTGGCTGGTTTGGTTCGACGGGGCAGGGACTTTCCGGTATGAACTCGTCTACCCGTTTATATGCAGGAATATCCAATTGTTACCAAATAGACAGTAGGATACATCAAATTCCTATCGCGGCGGGGTCAACCCGAAATTTAGCGGGAGGATTTTCAAACGAATCGCCTCAAAATTACCGTCAGCCGGAATTATCCTGTTCCTTGTCCGATGATTTAGGAAAGCCGATTGGAAAGATTGTGAACAAAACTACAGATCAGGTTTGGGAGGAATGTCTGCTTCTGTACGATAATTGGGCCTTTCCGCTGGGTGAACTGAAACCGGGGCAGGAAGTTCAAATCAACGATTCTCTCCAGCGGTATTCACTTGACGCCGCTTTGGTGGGCAAGCGTATCAGTCTGACCGATATTTCCGAAAAGTATTCCAATCAGGCGGTACCGTACAATCCGTCCGAATTAAATTCGGAGGATATTTTGCGAACTATGATGTTTTACAAAGCTTCTGGTGGGGTTGCGTATACCAAACTGGACAACGGCTATCAGGCTCCTGCCGATTTCAGCCGACTAATAAAACTCCATCGCGCGGTATTGTTATGCCGGGTACCGAAAGAGCAGGCCGAGAAAGCGGTTTCACTGCATATTTCTCCGTCTTGCTGTCCAAACGCGCCTATTGAGGCACGTCAGACCGATCAGCGATTGACTTTTTATCGGTTTGTTTTACCGGTAAAATAGTATGAATATACAGGTACCACTTGAAATTTTCCGACTTATGCTATCATAAAACGGTCGTTTCATTTCGCCTTAATCGGTAAAACGGGGAGTTTTATTCGTATTGCGGCGAAATTAAAACGGTGTCGATAGGAAAAATCAAGTAGTCATAGTATAAATATAGGGTGTTGTTTATTGAGTGTTTTTTCCTGTAAAAGCAGGGGGGCGTTTCAAGTTTTTTCCCCTTATACGTACGTAATACGTACAGAACAGAGTAGCATTATGAAGCATATTGCAGTAGTATTGTTAAGTTTATTGCTAGGCGGATTAGGATTTGCCGAGCAGACAACACCGGTTTTTCAGGATCAGCCTTGCGTAGCGGTTCAGCCGCGTTCGGGTATCGGAAATACAATCGCCA
>CAYZMZ010000284.1:0-4923 GCA_964479655.1 uncultured Planctomycetaceae bacterium | reverse complement strand
CTGTTTGCCGGAAATAAATACGGGTTTTTCGTCTTTATGAAATTCCATCAAATCGACGCGTCCCATTGATTCGTAATACGCGGCAAAGCCGACGTTGAGCGGATGAATCTGGAGGTCGCCTTTGAGATTATTGAAAATTTCCTGAGCGTCGAAATCACCCCAAATGGCGGTTCCGTCGAAGTAAGGGGCGTCGGCGTGCTTTCGTCCGATGATAATATCCGTGAAACCGAAGTTCTGTCGGTAGATGCCGTGCATGACAGCTTCTTTGGGTCCGCCGTAGAACATTTTAATATCCAGTCCCAACAGGATAACGCGATCAGGAACGGAACCGCCGACCTTTTCCCAAAGCTGCGCATTGGAATCGCCTTCGCCCAAAACGCGGTCATGAATGAGCTTTTCGTAGGTTTGCATACGAATTTCAGCGTTGACGTCATCGCCTTTGGTTTCGCCAACCAGCGGATTTAAGCAGGCTCCGGCATTGAATCCTTGTTCAAGCAATTTTTCCAGACCGTAAACCAAGGCGTATTCGTGAGCGCGATGGAGCGGATTGCGGGTTTGGAAGGCGACAACGCGTTCCCAGCCCTTGCTTGCCAGTAAATCGCGAACTTCGGCGGGCGATAAAATGTACTTGCCGAAGGCCGGATTCTTTTTCTGGGGAAGAACCTCAATCGTACCGCCGATTAACCAGTTTTTATCTTCGTCGTTTTTCAAAACCATCGAAGCACCGGGATGATCGGTACGATCTGTCAAATAGACTTTTTTCAGATAATCCATCTTATCCCACGGGAAAATATCGGTCAGTGAGACAACCGCGACGATTTCTTGGGCGGAATTGATCAGCGCGACTTTCTGACCTGCTTTTAAGGTTTTCGCCTGCGCTTCGGTTACCGGCAAGGACAACGGAATCGTCCACGCATACGGTTTTCCATTGGAAATGATGTTTTCTTCATTTAAAACACGCTGAAATGTTTGACTGTCCATCGGACCGGTCAGCGGGGTTAGGCCGCCGTCGCCAAAACGATATACGGTAGACAGATCAGCATCGGAAACGGGAACTTTAACCAATTCAGCCGCCTGAGCGGTAAAATCAGCTATCTGATTGGCAGGAACGGTTAAATTCAGCGGAGCGGACATTCCGCCATGCGGAGGAATTAAATAGGACATAGAAAACACCTTCTTGTATTTATCTAAAGTTAAGGTAATATAATCGGTCTATAAACCAATAATTCCGCTTGAATGTTTTCAAGTAGAATTCGCCAGTTCCAATATCGGCTTTTTATTTAGTTCTCATCAGGTTAATGTGGGAGAACTGAATAAACCCGATAATCAATATTATAGGTATCTTTGATTTTTTGGGAAGATGGGGGGGAATTTACCTCTCAGGGAGGGGACGGAGTAAAAAAGAATTTGATTTTTTATGATTATTTCGTTAAAATTTTATTCTGATTGCAATATACTACTTCCACGTAACATTTTTCGGTCTATAATAATTATGGAACAGACTTTTATACTACGACTGCTTGATTTTTCCGATCGACGCCGTTTTGGTTTCGCCCCGAAGTAATAAAACTCTCACGTTTACGGATTAAGGCAAAATGAGACGGCTGGTTTATGGTATTATAAGCCGAAAAACTCAAGTAGAATCAGTATATTACGGACAATTCAACGAGATAATTTGTAAAATGTTATTTATGACAGGTATTATTATGCGCAAAACTGGATTATTTATTTTTTTACTAGGATTATGTTGCTATGCAATGGCGGCAGATTCGGCGTTAATTCCCCCGCGTCCCGCGTTGCCGGAGTATATGTACTCTCTGACTGACGACCAATTTGGGGAGAAGTTTTTTGCGGAAATTAATTTGGATTATCCCGGTTTGGAATCGGTTCGTGAATTGGTAGCTCAGAAAAAATACCCGCAGGCGTTGGAGGCGTGGAAACAGGTTTTTTGGAATCGGATGAAGAAACTGTCTTCGGTAAGCGATTATCCGCTTTATTCGGGCTGGGTTTCGGGACAATCGCTTCCGCCCGATTTGTTGCTTCAACCCGATACGGTTACCATCAAACACGGTGCGGAAATTGAATTGGGATTACCGTTTGCTCAAAAGCCGTTTGCGCCGAAAGAAGGCGTTTCTGCAGAGACACTGAAATTGTTGGAGCCGATTAATCAGCTGTCGATGAAATGGCATCGACCGGATAATTTCGACTTGCATGCCCATATGATGTGGCATCCGGGCGGAATATTCCGAAGAATTGAACGAGAAATAAGTCGAAAAACGGGCGATGAATCTCAAATGAATTTTGCGGTTGCGCGTTGGGCGGCTATATGGCGGGATTGGTCCAATAATTCTTGGCGAATTGCGATGTATCTGAAAAATAATCCGGCGGCGAAACAGGCGGCTTTGGATTATTACGGCTTGAAAGAGGCGAAACTCGCGGCGGCTGACCCGTGGCTAAACGATGCGTTATGGCGGCAATTGCTGGTTGTTATTTGGCAAAGTCAGAATTTTATTGTTCAAACGCATCACGCAGCCGCGAATTTTCCGGAGTTGTTTAATAAAAACGTTCAGGCGCGAAGTTTAGCGGAAATCGTCTACTTTATTACGGTTTGGAATTTAACCAATGCGGCGGGAAATTGCGGAAAAGGAGCGGCGAATCAACGAATTACCAACGTACTTAATTTGCTGGACGCCTCGCAAATGCTGCCGGAATTTAAGCGTATTGCCGAGTTCTATCCCCGTGTTGAGGAGGATATAGAGTACGTCATTGGAATGAAATTGGATCCGACCGGTCAGATTTATCCCGATATGGGACTGGACGGAGCGGGAAGTGAAAATTCGTACAATTATATGTTTGGTTCTACCTCTGATTACAGCCGGATTTTGAATTTGGCGAATCGAATCGATACGACTTATCCATGGGTTGATTATCTTAATAAACGACTGCGATTGAGAATTGACTTTCAACGAAACATGGCAACGCCGTCTGGGCATCTTCTGGTTTTGTGCAAGGGAGCCGCGAATCGTCGAAAAAATGAATTTGCGGAAAAATACGTTGATGAAAATCCGCCGTCCGATTATACGTCGATCGCGTTTCGGTATCATGGCTGTTTTATTATGCGGGACAGTTGGAATAAAGACTGCTTGTACATGGCGGTACATAATATTCGCCGCGGAGCAGGGCATGAATCAGAAGACGGAAATAAAATTCAGATGGAAGCCTACGGGCGGCGAATGCTGATTTCCTCTCCTGCGGAGCACGGATTGTTCGGCTCGTCCTGGGGACAAAATACGATCAGTATCGATCAATGGGGACAATCCCGCCGTCGATTACCCCGACACGGCATATACGATACGTATGTTCCCGGTGATTGGAAAAGTACTGATACCGCCGATGATCTGATTACAGTTTACGATTCCGGGTACGGTATTAAATCGAAAAAATACCGCTTCGGTCAGGTACCGGAACCGGAATTGAATACAAAGCATGTTCGTCAAATTCATTTTGATAAAATCGCTAAAATATGGATTCTTGTTGATACGATGATTCCTGAAAAGGAGGATATAAAAGAACACGTGTATACGCAAGTTTGGAATCTGGCGGAGGATTTCCCGCAAAATTGCGTTGTAATTGATAAAGCACGGCATCGATTTTATACTGACCAGCAGGATAAGGCGAATCTGTTTGTTTACAGCCGAAAATTAACGCCGTCGGGTCAGTTTGAATCTCCTGCCAATAATACTTTGGACTGCAAATCCTATTACGGATTCGGCTGGAATAAACCGGCGAACTGCAACGGAGAACAAGGACTCAGCAGTATTCCTGAAACCGCGTTTGGGTGGGCGAATTTGGGTTCCGGATATACGGGTGCTTCCGTTACGCCCTCGCCGACGGTTACGGTAACTTTTACCGGAGCGGGCGTTGAGCAGGTTGTATCGGTAATCGCCCCGTCTGCCAATCAGTTAGACCCGATAGAATCGGTAGAAACGTCCAATGGGTGGATAAATGTCCAACTTAAATCCGGCTTGAAATCCCGCGTAAAAATTGTTGACCCGCAAAAACTACAATAGTACCGCTTGATATTGCCCGGCTTATATTGTTATATACGGGTTCAACTTGACTTTTTCCGGTTTATATTTCCATATTCCGGTTTATGTTTTCATAAATCAGTTGTTTCATTTCGCCTCAATTCGTAAAATAGGGATTTTTTATTTGTACTGCGGCGAAATCAAAACGGCGTCGATAGGAAAAAATAACGGGGCGTAGTATAGTTACTTTGATCTCAGCGGAGCTTGTTTTTCCAGAGAAATGAAATAGCCGTTTTCCAAAAACGCGGCGGTCATAGAAACGGTTTCGGGTTTGAACAACAGATCAGTATGCTGATAGGGCAGAACCTTAAAATCCTCGGCTCCTGCCAGGCGGGTACTGGTCAGTTCGACTACGCCGTCGTTATCTCCCTGAAGACCGCCGGCGCGTCCTGAACCGTCTGGCGTTCCTCCGGCAATCACGCCAAACGGACACGGAGGAACGATTAACCCCTGCGAAAATTGCGCCCAGTCAACGCCCATTTGTTTAAGGGGTTTTCCAACCGTAGTACGGGCAAGCGGATTGGTTTGATAATAGTATTGAGCCGTATAGGTTCCGTAATTAGGTGTACCGATAAATACGACTCGTCCAAATCGCTTTGCGTCCGGTTTGATTCCTTCTGAATTGCCTCGTCCAGACATATAAGCGCGCAGAACCAGTCCGCCCATACTGTGCGCTACGAAATCTATCGATTTTATTCCGTCCAGGGAATTGATTAATTTTTCCAGCGCGGCGGCATGCGTTTCAATCGTCCCTTGCGTAGAACTGTAGGTAAAGCAGATAATCTGATTGTACTTTCCGGTCTGACGCAAACCGTCGGCGATATAATTCATAAAC
>CAYZMZ010000283.1:0-4932 GCA_964479655.1 uncultured Planctomycetaceae bacterium | reverse complement strand
TAGCGGTTGAATGTTCATAGCCGTGCGTGAAACACACGGAAAAAACAACGAAAAATCATCGAATCGAACCGCTCCCGGAAGGAGCAACGAGAGGTAGAATACAGCGTTCCCCGTCTTCCTTCGCGAATCTTTCTCGTGCTCAGCCAGTCTTTGGCTGGTTGCACACGGGAAAGATTCGTGCGATAATCAGGTGGGACTCTCTGTTCTCGCCACTGAAGTGGCGGGTTATGGAGGGGAATGCCTTCTCCATAACCCCGGACTTTAGTCCGGGGCTAAACATACCACCGCTTTAATTATCTGCCCGCGTCGCCAGGCGGCGGTCAGTTTTAGGAGTTCGTTGAATACCCTACTGAACTATACAACAACGAAAGCCCAAGTAGTAGTTGTACCGTTTGTCAGGCGAATTCCCGTTCCGATACGCCGACCGGCAGATTGAGTGTTGTTCGAGGGCGGTAAATACGCCGCCCAACAGAACATATGTTCTCTAACAGAACACTCATGTTTTACCAAACATTGAGACTATTTCTTTTCGCAGGAAACGATTACCTGGCTGGGACGAACGACGCGGTCAAAAAGTACGTATCCCTTTTGCGTTTCCATGATAACCGTATTAGGAGCAGCTTGATCAGAGGGCATTTGCGTAATCGCCTGATGATAATTCGGATCGAACGGCTGATTCAACGCCTCGACTTGAATACAATCGTGCTTCGCCAACGCGTCGTTAAACTGATCTACAACCATCTTAACGCCGTCGAGCAACGCCTCGCCAGCTTCCGTTAGATTTCCATCGATTTTTTGCTTTTGCGCCGCTTCTACCGCTCGCAACAGGTTATCCATAACAGGCAGCATATCTCGAATCAGACCAATATTAGCGTATTTCAGCTCGTCTTGAAGCTGACGCGCAGAACGTTTACGGAAATTCTCCAGCTCAGCAAACGTCCGCATAGTTTTATCTTTGGCTTCGATAAGCTCTTTTTTCAGTTTGGCAATATCCGCTTCCATCTGCAACTGCAACTTGGATTCCTCCGAAACCGCCTCTTCAAAGGCGTCTCCGAAATCGACTTTTAATTCGTCGCCGGCATCCGCCTGCTTTCCAGAGGGCGCGTTACCCGCTCCGGCGTCCGATTTAGGCTTATTACCCATCGGGTTATTGTTTGCGCCTTTGTTGTTTGACGTATTGCCTGCTGTATTATTTCCAAATGTTTTTTTATTATCCGACATAGTAAAATCTCCTATTGTTTTATTGTATAACCCGGGATAAGCCCATCGCACTGAATCTGTATGTTTAAACGTTCACTGCAACCCAAAAACTTGCTATCACAGCAACGGGGCGGCTTTAGTGAACAATTCTTTCAACTTTGCTAAAAACCCTTTTCGTTCGGTTGAAACGTTTGCTTCCTCAACCGCAGCTAGTTTACGCAATAATTCTTCATGCTCCTTGGTCAGTTTTTTAGGAACGTCGATATAAACCTGCGCTAAAATATCGCCTTTTCTGCGAGAGCGTAATTCAGGCATTCCTTTTCCGCGCAAACGAAATACTTCGCCGGTCGGAGTTCCCGCAGGCATATCAAACGGCTCCGTTCCGTCCAAGGTCGGAATTTGAATCGTAGCTCCTAAAGCCGCCTGAGAATAACTAATCGGAACTCGACACACTAAATTATTCCCATCTCGCTGAAAAATCGGATGGTCTTCCAGTTGAATTGAAACGTAACAATCACCGTTCGGACCGCCGTTGGGACTGGGTTCCCCTTCGCCCTGAATCCGCATTTGAGTTTGATTATCGATACCGGCAGGAATTTCGATTTCCTTTTCCACCTGAATCGAGGTCAGCCCGCTGCCGCGACAATCAGGACAGGGCTGCTTGATTATTTTCCCGGTTCCATGGCATTGAGGACACGCGCTTTGAACGGAGAAAAAGCCCTGCGATTGAACGATTTGCCCGCGTCCGCCGCAATAGGGGCATATTTCCGGCTCCGTTCCGCTTTTCGCGCCCGTTCCGTTACAGGATTTGCAATGTTCACTTCTTCTGAATTTAACCGTCTTTTTAATTCCGTTTGCGGCTTCTTTAAGCGATAAACGGGTAAAACAGCGAACATCCGCTCCGCGTCGGGGACGAGATCGCCCGCCTGAACGTCCGCCGGAGAACATATCGCCGAATCCAAATACATCGCCAAAGGCCTCGAAAATATCGCCCACATCGCGAAAGTGCATTCCTCCCGCACCGCCCATTCCAGGATCGTTGCCCGCATGACCGTATCTGTCATACCGAGCGCGTTTTTCCGCATCATGGAGCACTTCAAACGCTTCCGCCGCCTCCTTGAATTTCGCGACCGCTTCTTCATCCCCCGGATTGCGATCGGGGTGATACTGCATAGCCAACTTGCGGTACGCAGAGGCTATCGTTGCCTGATCCGCATTCCGGTCAACGCCAAGCACTTCATAATAATCTCGTTTTTCGGACATAACTGAGAGAGAAATTAGGGTTTTATACTTGTTGTCACGTGAATCATCCTTTCGACCTCGTTTTGATTTCGTCCTCTCCCCTGAATTAAAACAAAATCTATGATTTATACAATAACTACGTGATTTTTCTTCTTGACATCATTTTGATTTCGCTCTCCAGAATCAAACAACCCTTTGGTTGAACGATTGAGGCGAAATGAAACGACCGATGCTTGTTATGCAAACCGAAAAAAATCAAATTGAACCAGTATATCAATTAGGACAAAACAAAACGGCTGATTTATGGTACCATAAACCGGAGAATTTCAAATGATATTAGTATATTTCTGTAATAGGTGTACATATATCGCGCCGAATATAATATTATCTGTAGTAATATATCAAGTGCGAATAATTGATTTTCAGCAAAACAATTCAACAATAGAATTGATTCAACGGTTAGCCGTTAAATGAAGGGAAAACCGGGGTCTGTCTAAACTTCATTTAATTGCTAACCGTTAGAATTTTGGAACGAATCTCTGAAATTACCGAATACTATCGGAAATTTGGTCTTCTTTCTTCTTGGGTAAATCGGTAACCATCGTTTGAGTGGTTAGCATTAAACCCGCAATAGAAGCCGCATTTTCCAAAGCACATCGAACAACTTTCAACGGATCGATAATACCCGCTTTGTACATATCGACGAACTCATCTTTGTAAGCATCGTATCCAATAGAGCCTTCTTTTTCAGCTACCATATCGGCGTAAACGGCACCGTCTTTACCGCAGTTGTTTACAATCTGTTCCAGCGGTTTGGTGAGAATATTAAGAATAATATCGACACCGATCTTTTCGTCGCCGCGGGCAGTAGCACGAGCTTTGGTAACCGCGTCTTTGCAACGAATCAAAGCAGTTCCGCCGCCGGGCAGAATACCTTCTTCAGCTGCGGCACGGGTTGCGTGCAAGGCGTCGTCAATACGATCTTTCTTCTGCTTCATTTCCGCTTCGGTATTGGCTCCAACATTGATTACCGCAACACCGCCGGACAATTTAGCTAATCTTTCCTGATATTTTTCCTTGTCGTAACTGCTGTCGGTATGTTCAATCATATCGCGCAGCTGATCAATACGTTTTTTAACATCGGCTTTCTTTCCGCCGCCGCCGATAATCGTAATTGAATCTTTATCGACAGTAACCTGCTTGGCTGAGCCGAGCATATCCAAGCCAACGTTTTCGAGCTTGATTCCCAGGTCTTCGGAAATAACCGAGCCGCCGGTCTGAATGGCAATATCCTGCAACATCGCTTTGCGGCGATCTCCAAAACCAGGAGCTTTTACCGCGCATACGTTCAGAATACCCTTGAGGCGGTTGACAACCAAAGCGGTCAACGCTTCGCCGTCAATATCTTCCGCAATAATCAACAGGGGCTTATTGGACGTTGCGACTTTTTCCAGCAATGGGAGCATATCGCGCAAATTACTGATCTTCTTTTCATGAAGAAGAATCTGGGCGTTTTCCATATTGCAGGTCATAGTTTCTGGATTGTTGATAAAATAGGGGGACAGAAATCCCTTATCAAACTGCATTCCTTCGACGATTTCGTAGTTCGTTTCAGCGGTCTTACCCTCTTCCAGAGTAATGACGCCGTCGTTACCGACTTTTTCCATCGCTTCAGCCAGCAGATTACCAATTTCGCGATCGTTATTAGCGGAAATAGCTCCCACGTTGGCGATTTCTTCCTTTTTGGTAACCTTCTTGGCAATTGAATACAGATATTCGATAGCCGCGTCAACCGCTTTATCGATACCGCGTCGGATTGCAGTCGGATTGCTTCCAGCCGCTACGTTTCGCAAACCTTCTTTGAAAATTTCGCGCGCTAAAACGGTCGCCGTTGTCGTTCCATCACCTGCCAAATCGGAGGTTTTGGTTGCGACTTCATTAACCAGCTTGGCTCCCATGTTTTCAAAGGGGTCTTCCAATTCGATTTCCTTGGAAACGGTTACACCGTCTTTGGTTACCTGCGGTCCGCCGTAGGATTTGTTCATGATTACATTTCGACCAGTCGGTCCCATGGTTACTGCAACCGTATCGGCCAGTTTTTCTACCCCGCGAAGCATCGCCTGCCGGGCTTTATCATCAAAAAGTAATTGTTTAGCCATAATATTTAATGTGTTGAATGGATGTTGAGGTAAATTTATTTAACAGCTTTGGCGAGAATATCTTCTTCACGCAGAATTTTGATGTCCTTGCCGTCTACGGTTACATCGCTGCCGGAGTACTTGCCGTAAATTACTTCGTCGCCCAAGGCAACCGACATTTCAGCACGTTTACCATCTTCGAGCAGTTTACCGGGACCAACGGCGATTACCGTTCCACGCTGCTGTTTTTCCTTGGCGTTATCCGGCAGAACAATTCCGCCAGCCGTTACGGATTCAGCTTCTTTCGGTTCGACAACAACACGATCTTCCAAAGGTTTTAAGCAACACTTAG
>CAYZMZ010000282.1:0-4974 GCA_964479655.1 uncultured Planctomycetaceae bacterium | reverse complement strand
TTGTAATCCTGTTGAATCCAGGGTCAGTCTCCAAGTTTCCGGGGACGTTGTTAAATGAATATAAAACTGTTGTAATCCTGTTGAATCCAGGGTCAGTCTCCAAGATTCCGTCAATTCTGATAGGCCCCTCTACTGGTGTTGTAATCCTGTTGAATCCAGGGTCAGTCTCCAAGGTTCATATCCTTTGTTTACCTACCCTATTGCCGTGTTGTAATCCTGTTGAATCCAGGGTCAGTCTCCAAGAGGGTTTCTTATATTTTCCACAAGATGTTGTAGTTTCTGTTTTGTCTAACCACTATTTTCATCTCGTCGGTCCTATAAAATGTTTTTTCTGAAGGAGGTTTGCAATTTTGGAACCTAATTTATCAAAATTAACTATATTAACCTCCACCCGAAACTCTCTCTCAAACTGATATGCTATATTCTATCACATAAAAATACTTTTGTCAAGTGCTTTTTTAATAATTTTAAAGTTTTTTTCTTTTTTGAGGAGGAGGGAGGAAATGAAACGACTGTTCTACTATATCTATATTTATATTATAGGGCGGGAATTTCCACGTGAACCCGGTATCCTCAAATTACAAAAAAGTTACTAAAAATTTTTTCTTCCCCCCTATTGCATAATATCTTCGGTTTTGCTAAGATGAATAAAAATGGTCGGAAACGACTTCTGTTTTTATAATTTTCGTTTATAGACTTGTAATAGGAAGCGGTAGCATGTCAGATAATAATCCGGTCTTTGACCAGGAAATAATTTTTCGTCGCGGTAAAAATTGGGAGCAGGAATGGACTAAAGTTCTTTACTACTTGTTTGAAACTCCGGGCGTTTTGCGCCAAAAGGTAAACGCGTTGCGATGGGACAAACAATTTGTACAGAACCGGGATGAATTTGTTTGCTATTTGTGTCAGTGTTTTTACGAGTCTCCGCAGTCGGTAATTGGTTCCTGGGATCCGAAACGGGGCGGGTTAATTGAATGGATTATCTCGAGTAATTCAATTAGATTCCGCTGGTCGGATTATCGCTCAGAGGAACTGGGCTTTTCGATTTCTGCACGTAATTCTCATCGAAACGACGAAAAAAGGGAGAATACAAAACGACAGATGGTTTCTTGGGATGAAAACAATCCTGAAATTCAGAACTATCTCGAACAGCACAGCGTGGAAACGCCAACTGAAAATGTGAGCGAGAATCAAATTTTTGAAAAACTGAAAGACAATCTGAATCAATACTGTATACAAAATCCACATACTCGTCTTACTGAACAAGCCGCATTGCAAAATTATCAACGTATAAATTTTTCTCCTGAAGAAGGATTAAAGTCTATTCTTGAAGAGTTGACAAGCACTGTTTCTGCTTTAAATCCGGGAGAGAGTGCCGATACTCTGATACAGGATTGTCATAACCAAGCCCAGGTCGAATACCAACGTTTGAATGACGAATATTCCGACGAAATAAAGGCCAGTAACAGGGAGACAAGATTCTACCGAAAGTATAGTAACAAGCTCCAAAAGAACGCTTATTATCGGCTGTTTTGTCCAATTCGGGAACCGTCCGTCCTGTTTTATCTTTTACGTCTTTCCGAGGACAATGCGTACAAACTTCCTTCCCGATACCGAAAAAAATTCCTGCCGGAATTGCTGCCTGAGTACCGTAAAATACTGGAAGGGTATGAAAATTTGAAAGACTAAATAACATAGGAGAACGCCCCGATGAATCCCGAAGTTCAAAAACCGGAAGTAAAAGAACCTGATGGAGCAGTACGATTCCGTTTCGATGTTTCCTTTCCAAGGAATAAAAAGCACGCTTTCAAATATGCTCCACTTGTTCGGCATGTGATGAAGCATGTTTTGGATTCTCCAGAGGAACTCTGGGAAAATATTGTGTCGCTTGACAATATTAACGAAGCTATTGATATTTGTTGCGATATAATTTTCGATAGCTGTTTTGAACGCCGAGCCAAAGATTATATTTATCCGCCCGAAATTTACCAGCAGTTGTTTCAGAATTCCGCTTTTCAGTCCGTTTGTCAGTCATACGAATCCAAGGTATCAAATTTTCTTCAGCAAGGCTGTCAGTCGGAAATTGGTCATATTCATGTTGTAAAAATCGAGGATTCAAAAGTAGTCAGTCAAATCATATACTATGGCAACGATGAAAAAAGATTGATTATTATTACCGAAGCCTTTGTCAGAAACGGCAAAACGAAAGACTATTCTATTAGTACTGCATATCGTTGTTGTTTGAGTTCAGATCCGGCTTCGTTAAAAATGGATCTGAAGGATCGAGTAGATAGACATTGCAAAAAACATCGTGAAAACTATGAAATACTGGCAATTCATGATGAACAAATAAAGGAATGGTATAACAATGGAAAATAAAACACTGGAACAAATTCGGCAAGAATTTTTAACGGACATCCAGAACAAGCTGGAAACGCGGAAGATAATTAACGATTACGCTCTGACGTGGTTTTGCGCTTACGCAGGGAGATTGGCCTCGCTTGGTATAGAAAAGTACCTCCATAAAGCGGAGGAAATGTTTGTACTTCCTACTTTTGTAGGAAGAGTTGATTCAATTTTTCAAACGCGCATTCAGCAAGGTATTGAAGAAATATCCCAATATGAGGGCGAAGAACTGGGCATATCTATTGGTATTGTTCAGGATTTTTATTGTTTCTTTTCCAGAACTAGTTTTTCATTTTCGCCTGAAACGACGGCGGATTTGAATTACTGGGTCGAATTAACCGAACATGCGTCTTTGGACGAAGAAGCGGTAGATACTGTAGAAGATTACCTGGAATGCTTTCCTATCGCGGAGGAAGATCAGCTGGCCATTGTTGCAGCTCCTCTGAGTGAACAGAGCCGGGCAGTGCTGGAAAATATCTACCTGTCGGACAGCGGAAAAGAGATTCCAGCGCAATGGAATCCCTCCGAAAGGTATTGGGTTATCCCCAGCCGCTTTGGCAATGTTTACCTCAGTCGGCTTAAAAGGGATTCAAATACGTGTCAGTACCGGGTTATAGACGAGGACGGGCATCGTGCGCCGGTTTTTCAAATACGTCAGGGAAAATTACCTGTTTTTCAGAGTAAAAATCCAACAATATGGATAGCTGATTATTCGCTGTCTCAAACGCCGCAGGAGCTGGAAGCGGAACCGTTGGTATTAAGGTTAGCAGGAGGATCAACATCCACTTTTTGCTATCAGAAAGCGGATATACAGGCGAAACTGAGTTTGTCCGATTTCGTTGATAAAAAGTATTCCTTGGAAAATGCCGTTATGGCAGCGGCTGAGGAATCAGAAGAACGCATCGAGAAATTCCATTGGACAAGTGCTCATGGGTCTGTTCTGGTTACCGGCTGGTTGTGTTCAGATCGTCTTGAATTGACGTGGAACGGAATCCAACCGACGAAACTCCGAATTGGTACGTCAAGCTGGACAGTTGAGAATACATCCATTTTGGAGTTAAAGAAAGAGGTACTCGATCAGGTTTTGGAACGGGTCAAAGGCGAATTGCTCAATATCTCGGTATTACTGAAAGGTCAAGATAATTACCTTGTTTTGAATTATGTGGAAAAATAGCGCGTATTGTTATGTCAAAGATAGAGAATTTTTCTAACGTTGTTGATACAAAAACCGAAGGCTTGAAGTTGCCGGCTGCGCGTCTGTGTGACGACTGTTTGGGCGCGTTGAGTAAATTCTGGCTAAAACCAGAGGTGTGGTCTATTGCTCATCGGAGCGAATGGAAATCGCCTCGTTTGCAAGGTTTGGGTAATTGCTGGGTTCTCGTAGTCAATAAAGTTCCGCAAGAGAGCGTAATTCGCCCGGCAGCCATACTTCCTTTGAGGTGGACAAAAGGGGAAGTTAATTCAACGCATGATTGCCGTTTGCCCCAGGGTTTGTGTCAAATTGCGGAAAGTGTATTACTTGCGCTAAAAGAGGAATTAAAGGGGGGTATTTGGACGCTTCAATCTGGCGTAAAAGACATGCCTGATATTTCGGGAATTTCCGTTGGTGAGGAAAACTGGCAATCGGCGTGGGTGCCGCTTTACGCCGGTTTACGTCTTGCCAACGACGGTTTGTTGCCTGATATGAACGTTTTCGCAACCGGAGCGTGGAAGAATGATTCTTTATCGTCGGTTACGGGATTGGTACAAAAGGCGAGGGTAGCAAAAGAGTTTGGGGCTAGTCAATTTTTCTATCCTGGAAATTGCGACCGAAAAGAAATAATTCAGTTACAAGACGAATTTGAACAATCAAGCGAATTTTTGCAGCCAATAAAGGCGGCAAACAAGCCAGGAATCGCGCTGGCAGATTATTTGGCGGCTCTGGCTGAGGAACCATCGGAATCGGACAGCGATGAACAGTTCGACGCGTATTATGTGTTGCGTCCGGGTAATCAAAAACCGAATCGAGATTTTTATCTGAAAAGGATAATAGGTCGTATTGTCAAACGAGTTCAAGAGCAAAAGGCAGATTTGATTAGGCAAAATGCAGGAAGAACGCTTGTTAGCTGGATTAGCGGGGGAAATGAATTAATTGACGTTGCGATTGAATGTTTCCAACCAAGCCGATTGATTCTGTTCAAAACGGAAAAATATGATACCGTCAAGGCATTTGAGCGAATTGAGATATTATGTCAAAAGCAGGAGCCGAGTATTGATTTGGAATTGGTTTCGTTTCCTGAGAACCTTCCGATTGATAAATTAAGAGATCGGGTTTCGGAAGCATTGCAACAGCGGATCAAAGACGATTCCGTGCTGCTGGATTTAACGTTGGGCAAAGTCTCGATGAGTCTTTGCTTGTATGACTATTCGAGAAAAGAACACTCTTCAGAAAATAATTGCGATACAAAAGTCCATCAACTATATTGGGACACAAAATCGAACGAAAACAATCGTCTTATTCCCAGTACAACGACGCCGACTGTTTGGTAAAAACAAATTCAAACAAGGAGAAATATATTGAATATTCCA
>CAYZMZ010000281.1:2767-4988 GCA_964479655.1 uncultured Planctomycetaceae bacterium | reverse complement strand
TACTGCAGTTGAAAAAGCGTATCTGGAAACACTCAAGGAAATGAAAAAAAGATTAAAAAATGGAGGAGAAATATTATAACAGAAATTGTTACGATAAATGGATACGACATGGAGATTTTCCCTAATTCAGCCCTTCGGTCTCCATTTCAACGGTATAGCGGAGTTGCTCAAAACGGCAAGAAATACCGCTTACCGCGCTGTTAATACCGTCATGTTGCAAGCCTATTGGAATATTGGCAAGCGCATTGTAGAACAGGAACAACAGGGGAAAAACCGCGCGCAATACGGAGATTTTCTCATCGTTAACCTTTCGCGATTTTTGGGCGATACGTTTGGCAAGGGGTTTTCCGAGGCGAACTTAAAGAATTTTCGACAATTTTATTTGACGTTTCCTGAATTCGCTACGCAGTGCGTAGCGAATCTCTCATGGACCAACATGCGTCTGATTATGCGTTTGGACAACGAGCAAGAACGTGACTGGTACCTGAAAGAGGCATCAGCGGAAAACTGGTCGTCGCGTACGCTGGAACGGAACATCAAAAGCGGTTATTATCGCCGGTTGCTCTCATCGAAAGAGATGGTTTCCCTGCCTGTTGCCATTCCTTCAGCTGTCGAGTTTATCAAAGATCCATACATACTGGAATTTTTAGATGTTCCCGAGGATATACACGGTAAGGAATCGTTGCTGGAGAAATCGCTCATAGACGACATGCAGAAATTTCTCCTTGAGTTGGGGAAGGGTTTTTCTTTTGTGGCGCGTCAGATGCGTATTAGTACCGAAACCGCGCATTTTTATATCGACCTTGTTTTTTACAATTATTTACTTAAATGCTTTGTTGTAATTGACTTAAAAACCCAAAAACTGACTCATGGCGACATCGGCCAAATGGATATGTATGTCAGAATGTTTGACCAACTCAAACGAGGCGAGGACGACAACCCGACTTTAGGGATTATTTTATGTACAGACAAAGACGAGACAATAGTAAAATATTCTGTTTTGCAGGAAAACCATCAGATATTTGCATCGAAATATCAAACAGTTCTTCCCACAGAGCAGGAACTTGCGGACCTGCTTGAATTTCAGACGAAAAAACGGATTGAAGGGGATTGGGTATGAACTCTGAACACAACGAAATGCAAGATAAAAAGTCCCGAAGGCGAGTTCCTGTTTATCAGGGGGCAAGGTGTGGACGCGCCCATCGAAGTGCGTCTGGAGGGGGAAAACATCTGATTAAGTTAGAAATTGATGGTGCAGTTGTATGGAGTTGCTGTTCAAACGATTAACGAGCATGTTTTTGACATCTACGCTGATGAGGAACAGTACCCGGAGGCAACTATTAGGAATTTACTAATAGTTCAAACCGAAGGAACGCGCCAAGTCAAACGCTTGATTGACTTTTACAATTTACCGATGATTTTGGCGGTAGGTTTTCGGGTTCGGTCAAAACGCGGGACAAACATTGTATTTACTGCAGAAGAAAGAATGAGATTTCCCAGTTCGCTTATTTCGGCGAGCGGGCAATTTCCTTATTTCCTGCAGAACGAGAACAGTAATCAGCGTCCGGTAACGAGGGGAACTTGATTTTGATAAGGATACAATTATAATGAAAGAATGGAAAAAAACAAGATTAGGTTGCGTATGCAAAACAAATCAACAAACCTATTCTTCTAATGAGGGTTGGTCATTCGTAAACTATCTTGATACTGGAAATATTACGGAAAATCGGGTTGAATCAATTCAACACCAGAGACATTACCAAGTAGAGCAAGACGAAAGGTCGGGGTAAATGATGATTTATCATACAACAAAAGGAAATCAGAATGTCTAAAAGAAGTGTTAAATCAATAAAAAATAAATTGATGAAGCAATATGCTTGCGAAAGTTCAAATTGCCAAAACCTGGTAATGGTATGAAAATTGGCTTGAGTTCGCTCGAGATTACTGTAAAGAAAATTCAGTCAAATACCGCTAGGAGATTTTAACCATGACTTCAATCAAAACCAACACTCAAAACGAGATTGTAATTTATCAGAGCCGTGAGGGACGGGCGTTTCCTGTGCGCTTTGAAGATGAAACCGTCTGGCTGAATCGACAGCAGATGGCGGAACTTTTTGGCCGCGATGTCAAAACCATCGGAAAGCATATCGGCAATGCTTTGCGGGAAGAATTGGCGGATATGGCAACTGTCGCAAAATTTGCGACAGTTCAAAAGGAGGGC
>CAYZMZ010000281.1:0-2757 GCA_964479655.1 uncultured Planctomycetaceae bacterium | reverse complement strand
CAACACTCAAAACGAGATTGTAATTTATCAGAGTACTGATGGACAGACCGTTATCGATGTGAAACTTGAAGGTGAAACAGTGTGGCTGTCGCAATCGCAGATGGCAGAGCTGTTTCAGAAGGATAGAACCGTTATTGGACGCCATATCCGGAATATCTTCCAGGAGGGAGAACTTTCGGTCGAAGTGGTATGTGCAAAATTTGCACACACCACTCAACACGGGGCGATACCCAACAAAGAGCAGAAAAAAGAAACTATTCTATATAACCTTGATGTTATCATTTCTGTCGGATATCGTGTGAAAAGTGTGCGTGGTACACAATTTCGTATTTGGGCGACATCTGTTTTGCGCCAGCATTTGTTGCAAGGGTACACCGTAAACACGCAGCGACTGGCTCAGCTGAATCAGGTTTTAAACATTCTTTCACGCAGCCTGAATCCGGAAATCGCGGGGATTTCTTCCGTGCTTGGTTATTTCTCCGAAGGACTGGATTTGCTGGATGAGTACGATCATCAAACGCTTGTAAAACCGACAAATGCTGCGAATGCCGACGCGAAATGGGTGTTGTCTTATGACGAAGCCAGAACCTTTGTCGATTCCATGAAATTCGGGCAGAAAAGCAAGCTGTTCGGTCGGGAAAAGGACGAAATGTTCAAATCTGCCTTGGGGGCGATTTATCAAACGTTTGATGGATCGGACTTGTATCCGACAATTCAGGAAAAAGCGGCCAATCTGCTGTATCGGGTCGTAAAAAATCATGCTTTTATCGATGGAAACAAACGTATCGCAGCCGCTTTGTTCGTTTATTTTCTCGAAAAACAAAATTTGTTGTTCGATAAAAATCGGCAGTTGGTCATCGATAATAGCACACTCGCTGCCATGACGTTAATGATTGCATTGAGTAAGCCCGAAGAAAAGGAAATCATGTGTTTACTCGTGATGAACATGCTAACGCACAAGGAGAACTAACCGTGTCCTACACCGAAGCTAATTATGAAAACGCTGTGATCGAACTGTTTCGCAATACGCTGGGGTACCGTTACGTTTACGGACCGGAGGTCGAACGGGATTATAGCGAGGCATTGTATGTTGACGAATTACGGGCGGCTTTGCCGCGCATCAATCCTAAACTGCCGGATGCGGCGATTACGGAGGCTGTCTATAAACTTCGGAATCTCGAAAGCGGCTCTTTAATTCAGAAAAACGCCCGATTTATGGACTATCTCCAAAACGGGATTTCTGTAAATTATTACGATAATAAAGAACAGCGAAGCGCACTGGTTTATTTGATTGATTATAAAAACACGGATAAAAACTCCTTTCTTATTACCAATCAATGGACGGTGGTTGAAAACAGCGAAAAACGTCCGGATTTGATTGTTTTTATCAACGGTTTGCCATTGGTGGTATTTGAATTGAAATCCCCGTCGCGTGAACAGACCGACGTTTCAGAAGGCTATCGTCAACTGCGCAATTACATGAAGGAAATTCCCTCGCTGTTTAACTACAATGCCCTGTGCGTTATGAGCGATCTGGCAACCTCTAAAGCGGGAACCATAACAGCAGACGAAGATCGTTTTATGGAATGGAAGACCAAAGACGGGAATTATGAAAACACGCAATACGCCCAGTTCGATACGTTTATTGAGGGAATATTCACTAAAAAACGGCTTTTGGATATTATCAAAAACTTTATCTGCTTTTCTGGTAGAGACGTTAAAATTCTGGGGGCTTATCATCAATATTTTGCGGTAAAAAAGGCGATTGTATCAACAACCCAGGCAACGAAAACCGATGGTAAAGGAGGTGTTTTCTGGCATACTCAAGGAAGTGGAAAATCGCTGTCGATGGTCTTTTTCGCCCATCTGCTTCAAGAGGCTTTGAACTCCCCGACAATCATTGTTCTGACCGACCGGAACGATTTGGATAACCAGCTTTACGAACAGTTTTCCCGTTGCGCTGGTTTTTTACGTCAGACGCCGGAGCAGGCGGAAAGTCGGATTCATCTGCAAGAACTTTTAGCAGGTCGAGAGGCGAACGGTATAATTTTTACGACCATGCAAAAGTTTGAGGAATCGTCCGAACCGCTTTCTCAACGGCGAAATATTGTGGTGATGGCAGACGAAGCGCATCGCGGGCAATATGGTTTGGAAGAAAAAGTCGACGCCAAAACAGGGCGCATTAAAATCGGTACGGCGCGTATTATTCGTGATTCTTTGCCTAATGCAACCTATCTCGGTTTTACCGGTACGCCCATTGCGCAAAAAGACCGCTCTACCATCGAAGTATTCGGCAATTACATCGATATTTATGATATGACCCAGTCGGTAGAAGATGGAGCGACCAAGCCGGTTTATTACGAAAGCCGCGTGATTCACCTGAAATTGGACGAATCCGTCTTAAAACTCATCGATGCTCAATACGATATTATGGCTCAAAGTGCCGAACCGTACGTAATTGAAAAGAGTAAAAAAGAACTCGGACGCATGGAAAGTATTCTCGGTGCTGAACAAACTATTACCGCTTTGTGTGAAGATATTGTCGAACATTACCAGCAGTATCGACAGTACGAATTAACCGGTAAGGCGATGATTGTAGCCTGTTCCCGGGCGGTGGCTTTGAAAATCTATCATAAACTTCTGGATATTCGACCTGACTGGACTGAAAAAGTCGGCGTTGTGATGACAGAAAGCAATAACGACCCGGAACAATGGCGCGAAATCATCGGTAACAAAAAACATCGAGACGAAATGGCT
>CAYZMZ010000280.1:0-5006 GCA_964479655.1 uncultured Planctomycetaceae bacterium | reverse complement strand
CGCCTTGGAACCCAACCGCGTAGCGGTTGAATATTCATAGCCGTGGGCGAAGCCCACGGAAAGTGTACATGTAAATACAATTTAATCGATTTTGACGCGGTGCCCCCAAACGGGGTACCCGGAAAAATCGATCTGAACGCCGCCTGATTTAGAATACCGCTGGGGCGGGGGGCTTAACCTCTTTAGAGGTTTCCGAGAGGTAGTAAACGGTTTTTCTTTAATATGATTTGAGCGATTTTTTCCCCGGCGCAGCCAGCCGAAAGCTGGCTGCGTGAGGGAAAAATCGCGATGGGGGGGAGGGGAACGCGGCTTTCTACCGTTCGTTGCTCCCTCCGGGAGCGGTTCGATTTAATGATTTTTCGCGGTTTCTACCGAACGGAAACACCTGCGGCGTTAAGAACGGGAGCAAGCTCCCGCACTCCAAAAATTTCTGAAAAACTACTTCTTCCGTCTGAATAACAGCAAGCCCGCTGCGCCTAATATCAGCAACGCCCACGTAGACGGCTCGGGAACACTGACAAAAGCCGCCTCGAGAGAAATTCCCGTTGACGTTCCTACCAGATTCCAATAAGTACTCGCTCCGCTGCTGAGAAAACGGTTTAAATCACCCAGGTACTGTTCATTGGTATTGGTGAAAGTTATCAATTCATACGAGGCGTCTTTAACCCACCAATCCAGCATATCCCCGTTAAAAAACAGGTCGAACCGAGTATTATCGGAAAGGGTTAAACCGTCAGTCGTATCCAGAATTAGTGAATCATGCCCATCAGTCGGAAGCGTTCCGAAATCAAACAGCAATTTGGCGTAATTTACGGTAGCGAGCGTTGTAACTTCCAGTGAGCCAATGCCGTTATCGACTTTGCCGGCAGAAAGAATACCGGAGGTAATCGTCATCGCTCCCAACGGTGCTCCGGCTGCGTTAAGTTTGGAGGTCGTTGAGTTAATCGTTACGGATTCTGCTTTTTTTGCGGGATTCAGGTATCCAAAGTTAACGGTACCCTCACCGGAAATATTCATCGTGCCATTGTTTCTTATCAGTGCTTCAACACTGAGCGTTGTGTCTTTCGCGGCAGAAAAATTATAGGTTGTTCCATTGAGATTTATCATTCCTTCATTGCCTGCGGCACGGCTATCATAAATCGTCGACGTACCGGTTCCAACGGCACTGATTGTAACGGATGCCAAACTGGTATAAAAATTACCTGATGTCGAAATGTCCAATGTGCCGTTATTGAGTTCGAAGTCAGACGTCCTAAAGTTTTGCCAGCTTACAGCAAGCGTACCATTGTTGATAGTGGTTTTCCCCGTGTAGTCGCCGCCGTTTGTGGACGTCATTTTTACCGTTCCGCCGGTTACGATGACATTTCCGTGATTGGTGTCGTCGTTGTAAACACGAGACTGAATATCCAGTGCGCTGCCTGCTTGGGCAGAAAGTGAAAGCGTTCCTCCGTTGAGGTTCCAGCCGTTTGTTGTGGCTCGGCTATCGTAAACCCGCGAGGTTGTAGTACCGATCGCGCCGACGGTTATCGTTGCCCCTTGATCGGTATAAAAATTCGAGGAAGAGGAAATATCCAGTGTACCGTAATTCAGTTCGAAGTTTGTCGTCTTAAAACCGTTCCAGTTTACTGCAAGTGTACCGTTTTCGATGGTAGTTTTCCCTGTGTAGGTTCCGGAGGCTGCGTTGTTTACCGTTAGCGTTCCCCCGGTGACGGTGAGATTACCCGTCCCGGCAAGCGTTCCGTTGAACGTTCCTGCCTGTGTTGAGAGGGTTTGATTTTCAGACAAATTAACCGTGTATCCACCGTTAAAATTTTTCAGCCAAGCGTCTCCAACGACATTGACTACACTGGTTGCAGCAAGACTACCTCGAAATACGCCGAAATTTTTAGCTGTGCCGCCTTCTAAATACCCGTCTCCGGAAACATTAAAAGTGCCTTGAAGCGTTCCACTTTGAATATATATCTGACTGTTGTTTTTAATATCATAAGTCAGACCATTGGGCAAGACCTTGGAGCCGCCGGAAACCAATCGGGTACCGTTGGTTATACCGGTTTCTGTCCCTTGGTCGAGGATAATTTTTCCTGAAAAACCGTTAAGTGTTCCTGTGGTAAACTAGACCGCACTGTCCTTCGCCCCGGTTAAAAGCTGAATTGTACCGTAACCCGCTTGCGCGGAAGTCCACGTATTGGCAAAGGTCGGATTATCCGAACGTATCATGGTAATTTTCGCAACACCGGTTTCTGCTGTGAAGTTGATGTCGTCCGTTACTAAATTGGTAAATGACTTTGTTTCGTCCCCAATATCAACAGTGGCGGCATGTGATTGTACGCCCCGTTGAGCTAGCAACGCCAGAATAAGGATGAATACGAATCGAACGGTATGGTGAATGTAATTACGACGCATTGTAGAGCCTCGTTTGAAAGTCGCGAAAAAACATAAATTGAAACTGTATGATTATTATACTCTGAAAAATAAACTTTGTCAAGAAAAAAATGAAAAAAACAGAGAAAAAATTAATTAATAATGAAAAAATTAGGTGAAATGCGCAATAAAATGATGTAAAGTGAAAGAAATCGGTCAAATTTCAAGGAGGTGGGGAGTTTTTGAATTGGTGAATCGCGGTCTGATATTGGATAGTATATGGGTTACCGGAGCGCGTACGTCTTCGTGAGCAACACCCTATTATTATAGACGGGGGAGCGGTTTCGAGGCTCCCTGTTCGGCTACCGCCGGTTGCCAAAAAAAGGGTTGGTTGGAGTAATATTGCTGATTTTGAATACCGCATTGGACAGATGTATATGCGGAGGGTCGGCGTCCTCGCCGTCCTGCGGTCGTCCCCGGCCGATGAATATTGCTGATTTTGAATACCGCTTGATTTGGGACTGGGGTCTTAACCTCTTTAGAGGTTTCTCGTTTGGTAGTAAACGGTTTTTCTTTAATATGATTTGAGCGATTTTTTCCCCTGCGCAGCCAGCCAAAGGCTTGCTGCGCCGGGAAAAAATCGCGATGGGGGGGAGGGGAACGCGGCTTTCTACCGTTCGTTGCTCCCTCCGGGAGCGGTTCGATTTAATGATTTTTCGCGGTTTCTACCGAACGGAAATCTCTACGGCGTTGGGCGTATGCGGTATTCAAAATCTACCCTTATAATTCTTCTTCGTGTTCCTTCGTGTCTTCGCGCCTTCCCGTTATTTTCTCAATTTTAGGTAAACACGGTTGGGGAACGGGAGCAAGCTCCCAGCACTCCGACGGAAACACCTACGACTAATTCTGTTAGAAAAAGTAACCCGGGGAGGGTATAGGAACAACGGATTTCTGTGTTATAATAGGCGATAAATGAGTTCTGATAAAACCAGAATCGTTAGTCTTAATTTTTAAGAATTGATATAACAGGAGTCCAATTAATGCAGTATTCTCAAGAGGTAGAAAACATGGTATGCGTCGCAAAAGGCGCCAATCACGGTCCCGCTCCCATTCCGGAAGAGGGTCAGTGGATTAAATCCAAGGAAATTAAAGATATTTCCGGTTTTACGCACGGTATCGGCTGGTGCGCTCCGCAACAGGGAGCTTGCAAGCTGAGCTTAAACGTAAAGGAAGGTATCATTCAGGAAGCGTTAGTCGAAACAATCGGCTGCTCTGGTATGACCCATTCCGCAGCAATGGCGTCGGAAATTCTGCCTGGCAAGACGATTCTCGAAGCTCTCAATACCGACTTGGTTTGCGATGCTATCAATACTGCCATGCGTGAATTATTCCTCCAAATCGTTTACGGTCGTACTCAAAGCGCGTTCTCCGAAGGCGGTTTGACAATCGGCGCAGGCTTGGAAGACCTCGGTAAAGGTCTTCGTTCTCAAGTCGGAACCATGTACGGTACGCTGGCTAAAGGCTCTCGTTACCTGGAAATGGCTGAAGGATACGTTCTTGAAATCGCCTTGGACGCAGACAGCGAAATTATTGGCTACAAGTTCGTTAAGGTTGGTCCGATGATGGATATGATCAAAAAGGGTGTTCCGGCTGAAGAAGCGTTCCAGAAGAATATCGGAACCTACGGTCGATTCGCCGAAGCCGTCAAGGTTATCGATCCGCGTAAGGAATAATTTTAGGGACATAGTTAACAACCAATCAAACAAGGAACATATATTATGGCATTATTTGAAAGTTACGAACGACGTATAGCACAAATTCAGCCCGTTCTGGATAAGTACGGCTTCGAAACCATTGAACAAGCACGCGATTTCTGCCTCAGCAAGGGCGTAGACGCGGGCAAAATCGTAAGAGAAACTCAGCCGATCGCGTTTGAAAACGCGGTGTGGGCTTATACGCTCGGCTGCGCGATTGCTCTGAAAGAGAATTGCAAGAAAGCCGCAGACGCCTCCGAAAAAATCGGCTTGGGACTGCAAGCGTTTTGTATTCCCGGCTCCGTTGCCGATCAGCGTAAAGTCGGTTTAGGACACGGAAATCTGGGCGCGATGCTCCTGCGCGATGAAACTCATTGCTTCTGCTTTTTAGCAGGACATGAATCTTTCGCCGCCGCTGAAGGCGCGATTAAAATCGCTTTGACGGCTAATAAAGTCCGTCAAACTCCTTTGAGCGTTTGCTTAAACGGCTTGGGAAAAGACGCAGCGAAAATCATCAGCCGTATTAACGGATTTACCTACGTTCAAACCGATTACAATAATTTAACCGGTGAATTGAAAATCGTTGCTGAAAAACCGTATTCCAACGGACCGCGCGCGATGGTTCGCTGCTACGGTGCCAACGATGTCTGCGAAGGCGTTGCGATTATGCAGTTGGAAAAGGTTGACGTTTCGATTACCGGAAATTCAACTAATCCGACTCGATTCCAGCACCCGGTTGCCGGCACGTATAAAAAATGGACGGTAGACAACGGCAAGAAGTATTTCTCGGTCGCCTCTGGAGGCGGAACGGGACGTACCCTTCACCCGGATAACATGGCTGCCGGTCCCGCCTCTTACGGTATGACCGATACAATGGGCCGTATGCATTCC
>CAYZMZ010000279.1:2216-5039 GCA_964479655.1 uncultured Planctomycetaceae bacterium | reverse complement strand
ACGTCCGCGATATGAACCCCCAAAATGACCGATCCGTCCGGCAAACGCTCAATAGAAATAGCGTCGTCGTAATCCTGCGCGTCTTCCGGATCGATGGTAATAATATACTTTTGAGTTAAATCCGTTCTTTCCGGTGAAATAATATCGCTGTAACGGGCAGTAAGCGTTCGGACGTACTGCGCCACTTCGTCCGAAAATTTATCGGGCAATCCGTACCGGCGAATAACGGACAGCGTATCGGCTTCAGGCGTTCCGCGCGGACCGAGCACCTCGGTAATTACGCCTTCCCCCTGACGCAACCCTTGCGGGAATCGAACCATTTCAATTACTACCTTGGTATTCGGCTCGATTTTTTTACTTTGCGCATCTCCAACCCAAATGGGATTATCAAACAGATTCCCATCGACAATTACGTAGCTGGAAGAACCGATTAAAGAATACGTACCGACAAATTGCTGTGTTTTACGAGCAACAATTTCTACAACTCTTCCAACTCGCTGTCCTTTTCGATTGATTTTCTTATCGAGAGCCACGTTTACCGTATCGCCGTCCGAGGCATCGGCGCAGTCATCGCCGTTGATTACAATTTCGTTTTCCTTGGTCTTTTCCAATTCCGGCTGACGTACAATTCCGAACTGCTCGCCCTTGCGATAGTAGGTTCCGGAAATAAAGCGGGATTGCGCCTGATTCTTCTCTTTCTCTTCTGCCGCTTTAAGAACATGCTTGCTGCCGTGAACGAGACTTCCTTCTTTAACCATGTTTTTTATCAAGTCTTTAAATTCCTGTAAATCAGACTTGGTAATTCCTAGCTTTTCAGCCAATTTAGCGGCCTTGACCGGGGAATAATTTTCTTTTGTTACATAATTCAGTATCTGCTGGCGTACGTCTTGGGGATTACTTAACATAATTTTCCTTCATTTATAATTTTATACTATGACTACTTGAATTTTCCTCTTGACGTCGTTTTGATTTCGCCCAATAAGTTGGGCTAAATCCTTGTTTTGCCATTATGGCGAAATGAAACGACTGGTTTATGAAAATATAAACCGGAAAAAGTCAAGTGGAATCAGTATAACAAAAACACCTCATTCCCTTTATTTTACATCAGATAGTCAATTTTGCAAGAGTAATTTGAAAATTTTTTACAAAGAATCTCCAAACAAAAGACAAATCCTTGCCGTTTTCCTGTACTTTTAGACACAAACAACAGTAAAAATCACGGATTAAGCGGATTTTTGGGATTCCATACCGCTCCGCCCGTTGCCTGGAAATGCGGAGCGTTGTTCAAGACGACAATTATGTCTTCTAACAGAACGACGAACCTGCAGTATTCTAAAA
Organism: uncultured Planctomycetaceae bacterium; assembly: GCA_964479655.1. Taxonomy (GTDB): domain Bacteria; phylum Planctomycetota; class Planctomycetia; order Pirellulales; family Thermoguttaceae; genus RUG11551. Next base: position 3,701 of record CAYZMZ010000279.1, on the reverse strand, counting down.
TCAACTATTGGCATGAATCAATCGAAGAAAATCGGCGTAATCGGTAAGATGTAGAATTGAATCAGCAGGGGAAAATTACCCGTTGATAGCACCTTCCCCCCCGTATTGTTATTTTTAAGGAAAAATATACAATAATAGGAGAGGATTATTGTTATCAGTGCAGAGGGCGGATTCTAAAAAATCAATGAAATCCCCCTCCATTCACGTAATCGAAAAAAATCAGGAGATTTAATTGTGAGTAAAATTGCTACCAAGTGCGTTCAGGCTGGATATACACCAAAAAATGGAGAGCCGCGTCAGATTCCGATCATTCAATCGACGACGTTCAAATACGATACCAGCGAAGATATGGGATTGCTGTTCGATTTGAAGGCGAGCGGTTATTTTTATACCCGGCTTCAAAATCCGACCAACGACTACGTTGCAGCTAAAATCTGTGCGTTGGAAGGCGGAACAGCAGCGTTGCTTACCAGCTCCGGTCAGGCGGCGAATTTCTTTGCGGTATTCAATATTTGCTCAGCAGGCGATCACGTGGTTGCCAGTTCCGCAATTTACGGCGGAACATTCAATCTGTTTGCAGTTACGATGAAGCGAATGGGCATTGAGTTCACCTTTGTAGCTCCCGATTGCACCGATGAAGAATTAAACGCGGCGTTTCGTCCCAATACGAAGGCGGTTTTCGGTGAAACGATTGCCAATCCCGCTTTAGACGTATTGGACATCGAACGGTTTGCCAAAGCAGCTCACAAACATAACGTTCCGCTTATTGTCGATAATACCTTCCCCACCCCTATCAATTGCCGTCCGTTTGAATGGGGAGCGGATATTGTAACTCATTCAACGACCAAATACATGGACGGACACGCAACCAGCGTCGGCGGCGTTGTTGTCGATTCCGGCAAGTTTAACTGGGACGCTCACGCGGACAAATTTCCCGGTCTGACGACTCCGGACGCCTCATACCATGGAATTATTTACACCAAGCAGTTTGGACAAGGCGGAGCTTTTATTACCAAATGCGTTGCTCAGTTGATGCGTGATTTTGGAGCGATTCCTTCACCTCACAACAGTTTCTTGCTGAATATGGGTTTGGAATCGCTTCACGTACGTATACCTCGACATTGTGAAAACGCGCAGAAGGTTGCGGAATTTTTGGAATCGAATCCAAAAGTAGCGTGGGTAAATTTCAGTGGTCTGCCGTCTAGCAAGTACTACAAGTTAGCTCAGAAATACATGCCCAACGGCGGCTGCGGAGTGATTTCGTTTGGCTTGGTTGGCGGACGCAGTGCGGCGGAGGCGTTTATGAAGAAATTGAAAGTCGCCTCGATTGCTACGCACGTAGCCGACGCGCATAGCTGCGTTTTGCATCCCGCCAACGCAACGCACCGACAGCTCTCCGACGCGGAACTGGAAGCCTGCGGCGTAAAGCCGGATATGATCCGATTCTCCGTTGGAATCGAAGACGTAAACGATATTCTCGACGAT
>CAYZMZ010000279.1:601-2206 GCA_964479655.1 uncultured Planctomycetaceae bacterium | reverse complement strand
TTAAAAACGCGTTGGGAGAATAGAAATGAACTAATAAACCAAGAGACCAATGAACAGAGGTCTCTTGGTTCCCAATTGACAAAACAAAAATCGTATACAATGCGTATATAACCATAGAAGACATCCCGCTGGAGGCGTATGATTACGTTGTCAACGGTCGTTCTGCTATTGAATGGCTCATCGACCGCTATAAAGTTTCAACTAACAAAGACAGCGGTATTGTCAACGACCCGAATCTATGGAACGATGCCCAAAACCCCGGCTATATCGTCGATTTAATCCAGTCCGTCGTAACCGTGAGCGTTAATACAATGAGAATAGTCAAATCCCTGCCCAAGTGGGAGGAGTGAGAAAAATATGAAACTGAAAAAATTAACACTTGATAATTTTCGGTGTTTTGAACATTTGGAAATAACCTTTCCTGTCAAAACATGGACTGGTGAACAATTGTCTTATGAGGGAGATATTAATTCTGGTTTAACGGTTTTAGTCGCGGCTAACGGACAGGGCAAGACTGCCGTTATTGAAGCGGCTATGTATCTGTTGGGTTCTATCGTCGGACACTTTCCTAAAACCTCAGTTCCCAAGGTGAGAGAAACAGACTTTCACATTGAATATCAGCACTCAAAAAATTCGTTTGGAAAGTCGATTTTGAAGAAAAAGCCCAAGGCTGCCTATATGCGTATTGCTGCCGAAACGGACGAAAAAATGAAGTGGGACATTACTTAAAAGCGGGATTCTTCTCCAAAAACCATTCGGGAAATTCCCGCTGGTCTGGGGGTTAAGGAAGCCCATGCTATCGCCGACAGTATTTTGGATTGCATCAATTCCGAGCAGGTGGAGAATCCACGCAAGATACTCTTTCCCGTCTTTGCTTACTACAATACGAAACGCGCGGTAATCTGGAAAAAACCGGAACGACGCCGATATTTTCAAAAAACATTTAACTGCTACGATGCCTATAAGGATACGCTGGAAGGCAATCTGAATTACAAAAAGATGATTGAATGGTTCGTCTATCAGGAAGACAAACAACGGCGGGATCGGGAAGACGCAAGAGATTTTGATTACGTTTCCTTGGAATATCGCGCTATTGAGATGACCATCGAAAAGTTATTGCCCGGATTCAAAAATTTGAGAATCTGTACCAGACCTTTAGACTTGATTATCGACGTTGAACAAGACGAAACCGGAACGCTTGGTACCTGTCGACTTGATTCTCAACTCAGCGATGGCTACAAAATCGTTTTGGTTTTGGCGATGGACCTTGTTTCCCGCATTCTGGAACTGAACTCCAATTTTCCAGACGTTACACCGGAGAAATTACTGCAAACGCCAGGCATCGTTCTAATCGATGAAATCGAACTTCATCTTCACCCGTCTTGGCAGCAGAGAATTATTGGCGATTTGCGCCGAACGTTCCCCAATATTCAATTCATTGTTTCAACACACAGTCCACAAATTGTATCGTCCGTTCCCAAGGAATGCGTTCGGATTATTAACGACGGTGAATTGGTTCCGTTTGATATGCCTACCCAATGCGTCGAGGCAGACGATATTTTGCAAGGAATTACCCATGATCATTTCGATTGCTGTTTCATGCTC
>CAYZMZ010000279.1:0-591 GCA_964479655.1 uncultured Planctomycetaceae bacterium | reverse complement strand
ACGTATCCGACTTCCCAAAATTTGGCGATTGTAGAAAAACTGGATAGACAAATACTTCCAATCAATCGGCGTTGATAATATCCCTTTCATAACAGCCGTTTATAACTATTTCGGGATGCGGGTTGTTTCATGATTTATACTATAACTACTTGGTTTTTCTATCGACGCCGTTTTGATTTCGCCACCGTAAGAATAAAAACTCCCGATTTTACGGATTAAGGCAAAATAAAACGTAATCTCAACGCGAGTATGCGGGGGCATCGCGTAAAATCCAAGCAAGTCATAAAGTTTAGAATTTGTACGACGAAGATTCTAAAAGAGTATATCAACCAAGGGGTTTGCACTCAATGACGAACACTTAAAATTGGTCGGAACATGACTTATTCCGATGATTTCAAGCTGTTATTTCAACCTCGCGTTTGCAAGCTAAAAGCTGGTTTGCTGAATCGGGTATTGCGGCTGAAGAACGGAATTTCCGGACGCCATGTTGACCATCGGAGCACCTAGATTCTGCGGAATTCCCCAGCTACTCAGGGCAGAAGTCGGGATTTTATTCAAGTCAAACGCCCCTAAGTCGATGGAAAGTCTGAA
>CAYZMZ010000278.1:0-5078 GCA_964479655.1 uncultured Planctomycetaceae bacterium | reverse complement strand
CGATTCCTGATCCGTTAAAGCGAGCATCCAAACGACCGCCTCGCCGCTGTTATCGGCATTGACCGTCCAATCGACGCGGGTTTGTCCGCCGGCGGGAATTGTAACGTTTTGCGATACCGCGTCGGAGGTAGACAGAATCGAGCCGTCGGTTTCCAATTTAATCTGAACCGGTTTTTCGGAATCCAGATAATTATGAACAACCGCAGAGAGAACGATTTTATCGGTTTGAACAAGGAATCGTGGCGTCTGCGCTCGGATAATTAAATTCTTGCGTGTAATAACTTCCGTCGTCGCTTCGCCGACTTCCGTTTGCGCCCCCATAGCCCAGGCTTTAATCTTCCACGTTGTTAAATTTTCTGGCATTTTCAGGGAAATTTCCGCCTCTCCCTTTTCGTTGGTTTGCAACGCCGACGTCCAGAAAGCGCTGTCAGCGAAGTTGGTACGAATGGTCGGCTGAATTAAAGTAGTCGAATCGGACGAGGATTCAGGTTTCGCGTCTGATTCTTCAACAGATCGTTTATCCACGGCATCGAACATCGGAGCAGCCATCGGTGCGGCGTCCATTTCTTCTGCTTCAACTTCAATACCTGCTGAACTTTTAGCCATGACTACATTCATTCGTCCCCTTGGAGCCGCCATCGGAACTGGCATCCCGCCTGCACGATCCCGGAGAATTCCGTTACCCGCTTTACGACCGCCGAAACCATCGTTTGTAACGGCGGCTGATTGGTCAGACTTCAAAACATCGCCAAAAACTCCCAGCGACTGCATGAAAGGCATATCTCGCGGAAAAGCCCAATCCAGATTCAAACGGAGAGAATTTTCGCCCCGGCTTGGATTATGATTCCGTTTCCAAGACCAGAAAAATTCAGCAATATCGCCTGCGTTGGACCCGCCGGAAATATATTCCAGCGATTTATCGTAGATAGTTACTACGGTTTGTCCGACAAACGGATTCCCCTGTAAATCTTTCAAGACGATTTTAGCTTTCGCGTCTTCCCCCGGTTTGTAGTTGGATTTATCGGGAATTACTTCCATGGATAAAATCCGCTTTTCGGGTGGAACGCAAATCTGCCGCGTTTCGGAAAAGACCTGATTATCGGCAACCGTAACCGCCTCGACAAAGAAATTGGGCATATCCCGCTTTTCGATATTTAACTCAAAGGTACCCGACTTTCCGTTCATTTTAACGCGTTCGGGTTTTATACAAACTCCGTTTGCCGCACGCGGAAACAGCCAAACTACGGCATTGGATTTATCGACGTTGATAGTTAAAGTTACTTTGTCGCCCGGATTGGCGGTTTCTTTATCGGGAATAATTTCCAGATTGGCAAAACGGTATTGCTTACTATCGAAATCCTCTCCTCGAACTGTAAACAGTTGGGCACCGGAACAAATATGCTTCTGCCCGTCATCGACGGTATATTCAGCTCTAAATTGTCCTGCCTGATTGAGTTTCAGGACGATTTCAGTCTTGCCCTCGTCGTCAGGATTGGTCTTGACAGAATAAACCTCTTTTTCAACCGGATTGCGATTTTCATCGTACTTAATTTGATACAGGTTGAAAATACCGGTTCCCTTGACAGGCTTGCAATCCAGCGTTTGAGTTTGAAAATTAGCGCGGAAAATAGAATTGGTTTGATAAACACCTTGATCTAACCACGCATAAACTTTAAACGGTTCGGCAGAAACCAAAACGTTGCCTTTGCCGTAAATCGTATGGCGTGACGCATCGGTTACTTCCGCAGAAATTTCGTACTTTTGATTTTGTTTGCCGAACTGAGCCAGCGCGCTGGAGGTATCAATTTCCACCTCAAAGGTACCATCGGATTTTAAGTCAACTTCCTGTTCGTAAACTACTTCCGGCGGGTTATTGGGAAAATTATACCAATACGGATACGGACAGCAACAGCCCCACTTGTTCCAGCCGGGATACCAGGGATATTCATACGTTCGCCACCAATATCCTTTTCCGAACAGCCAATCCCATCGGGCGACAGGAAACCAGCGGTCGTTGTATTCGCTTCGGGTAACCTTAATCTTCGCCTTGGCAGAGGAAACCGGCTCGCCAAAATAATACTTGGCTTGAACGAGAGCTTTGACTTTTTCGCCCAACGCAACGGGTTTTACAGGCGACTGAATTTCAACCGAATACTCCGGCTTTTTATATTCTTCTACACGAAACGAATTATTACCATATAACTCTAATTTTTGGTTGAATAAATTCAAACCGTAATTCCCCAAAATCGCGTCTGAAGGCAATTCAATTTCAGAGGCAAAACCGCCGTATTGGTCCAGGGTAACCTCTTTTTCCAGAATCTGCTCGCCGCGAGGATTGTTGATTCTTAACGTTGCGTTTTTCTGGGCAAAATCAGCTCCCGACTTATCATACTGAGATCTTCTAGCCCAGAATTTGAACGAAACTTTTTGTCCCGGACGATAAACGGGTCTGTCTGTAACCGTATACACGCGTACTGCATTATATTGCTGATCGTATTGATTTGAAAACAGCTGACCAAAATAAAACTGGGAAAATCCCATAAATGCAGTACGATTATTTGTTCCCGTGGCGACGGTAAGCCATTGAAAGTCTTTCAGTTTATCTGAACCGATAATACATTGACCGTTTTCGTCGGTCGATTGAATAAAATCGGTTGTTTTAACAACGGATTTATTCCGATTCCAATTCTGTCTAAATCCGAAAAAGTCCAACGTCGCGTTGGGAACCGGTTCTCCGGTTTCGCTGTCAGAAACAAAATACCAGTAACCTCCGTCAATCGCCTTTCTGGTTATAACGGTATCGTAAACCCAGCAAACGGCGTAAATCGTATTTCCTCCGGCTATATTAGCCTCGATTAAATACGCTCCCGGTTTGGGAAAAGTCGCGGAAAGTTCAACTTGAGTATCAAAATGATCGGCTTGAGGTTCTAGCTTTTCCGCCCAATCAGCGACCTGTTTTCCTTTGTATTGATCCTGATTTTTATGAATAAGCCGGTAAGCGATATTATCCAGATTAATCTGCTCATAGTCTACACGCGAGGGATTCCATCGGAGCGCATTTTTAGCATCTTCGAGCAATTTCTGAACGTTGATTTCTGTCGTTGTAAGCCGAACCATCGTTGCGTTTCGGAAAATAAACGGAATAGTCGCGTTGAGACCTTTCTGTTTAATTCCGCCGTCAAAACGTCCCCACGGATTAACAATTTGCTCGTACTGGAGTTTGGCGTTTTTATCGCCCTGCTCCGCCAGCTTTTTCCAATATTCCGCCGACTTATTATACTGACGGCGGTTGAGATAAATTTGAGCTAATTGTCCCAATTGATTGTTTTGCTGATAGATTTTTATAAAATTGTAGTCGGCGGGCAATTGAAATCGTTTAATTCCGGTTGCCAATCGAGCGATTGTTTCGTCATCAGAAAGCGTTTCGAGTTTAAAAATACTAGCCATCTGATTATCGCCCGAATCGTTTTGGGGCTGAAAATTAACGCCCGCTATAGTTTGAACGCCAAATTGCGACCGGGCAAAATCGGCTCTCGCCATTTCAGCGGTCTGCTTGCTGGATTCATACTGTTCTGCCTTGCTGAGCAGGAAACGCCATCGTTCGCCGTCTGAAACAGCGGCGGCAAAAGATTCGGGCAAGGCGTAGAAAATCGGATTGCCTGCTTCGTCTACCGGCGCGTTGCTGACAGGACGACCGTAATATCGTCTCCCGTAGTAATTATCCGGACTTTGGTAGTCGGGCAGCGTATTTATATCGGTCAAGCCTTGAAATTGCCAGGCTCCGCTTCCCCCTCGATCAGAAGAAAAGCAACGGGCAAAATCCAGGTAAAATTCACCCTTTTGAGAATCGGAGTAATCCGATTTATCCAAATTTTTTTCAGCTTGGAGCATCAATTGAAGACTGCGAACCCGATCTCGTTGATCACAGAACATTAATTCTCCGCCGGAACGGTTGTTGCCGCGTTTGAATTTATTATCAACCCGGTATCCTTGGGGCATAGTTGATTCGTACGCACGGGCAACCGCTTGCAATACACGGGAGTTTTCCGGAAATTTAGAAACCAGATGTTCCAGAAATTCGTCGATCTGATCGTTTTTATTTAATCGCCTCATACAATCCATGGCAATATCGATGGTAGAAACGGGGCATTTTTCTTCGCGGTCAATGTAAGCCGCCGTTGAATTGTCTTGCTGGTAGTAATCGGTAATCGCTTTGAGAGCTTCGGCGTAATTACCCTGTTTGTACAGATCATTAACCTGATTGTAGTTGATGTCCTCAGCCATGGAAATATTTCCTGTAAAGATAGACAAAATAAAGAAAAAAGCCAGCAAAAAACTTGAACTGAAAAGTCCGGAAACTTTTTTTACCTCATTTTTTGTTTTTTGCAGCGAAAACGGCACGCATTGATGATTCATAATATTCTCCTATTTATCTGATATTATTCTCTAAAAGAGGTGTTTTTGTACTTATTTTGGTGATTATACCTCTTTCAATCCGAACTTACAATACAGTTGGACAAAATTTTGCAAGAAAAATTCCAAATTTCAAAGAAATCTACTTGCAAAAATAAATTTAGGACGTTATAATAGGTACGTACGGAAAGAAATAATGTTATTTCTTTTTCTAAAAATAGAATAATATACCGATTTCATTTGATTTTTTCAAATTGCAATTATACGAATCAGGCGTTTTATACCATGACCACTTGATTTTTCCCTCGACGCCGTTTTTTGTCGCCGCCGTTTTAATTTAATTTCGCCCAATAGAATAGGCTGGGATAAATTCCTTGTTTTACCAATTGGGACGATAATAAATCGGTCGAAACAGGACGGTATATGTCATGTTTGAGAGAATTTCAAATGAAGTCAATATACTTCGCGACGATATAAACAACAGGGTGTTTTATGTTTTATGCGTGGAATCATTGTAACGGAAAAAGTGAGTAATCAGGTTATACTATGACTACGTGGTTTTTTCTTCTTGACGTCGTTTTGATTTCGCCTCAGGAATCAAATAATCGCATATTTTACCGATTAAGGCGAAATGAAACGACTGATTTTTGTTATGCAAACCGGAA
>CAYZMZ010000277.1:0-5079 GCA_964479655.1 uncultured Planctomycetaceae bacterium | reverse complement strand
TTCTTTCTCAACCAGCCAGTCGGACGGACAATCAGAAGAACAAACAATAGCCGGAATTTCCGGAGTACCCTCAATCGGACCTAAATCCGCCGTTAGAAGAACCGGACCGTAAAAAATCGAAAGCCGTTGAGAATTTCCCAGCAAACTTTCCGTTCTCAGCGACATGGGGTAATCAACCGAAACGGTTTTTGATTCACCCGGATTTAATTCGATTGCAAAATCTCGATAGCCTGTTTGTCCCGTCCAGAACGGAACACGTACTTTCAAGGTAAATTGAGTTTTCTTAACCGCATTGATAACCAGTTCAACCTTGCCTGTTTCCGGATAGCGGGTTTTCAACTCAACCTTAACCCCTTTTTGATTCCAGTCCAAACTGGAGGGAATAAACAAATTAACATACAGTTTAGAATCTTGATTATCATGCCAGTATATAGATTCGCCGTACCGGGCCGGATTTTCCATGCCTGTTCCAAAGCAGCAGGAAAAATCGTTGTAAGGACTTTGATAACGCCGACAATCGCCCGGTTTAAAATGAATAAAATAACACGTCAAACCATCTCGAAAATTATCTTGGGGATTGGTATTGTGATTAAACGCGCCAATAATATGGTTATACAAAGCTCGTTCGTAATAATCAAAGTAGTCTGGATTGTCCGGATTCCAGCTAAATAGATATTGCGTTAATTTAAGCATGTTGTAAGAATTACAAGTCTCCGTCGGATCGGTAAAACGATTATCCAGCTTGTCTTCCGGACCGAAATGTTCCCGATCGCTATTTCCGCCGGTAGGATAGGTATGATGCTTTACGACCGTATTCCAGAAGAATTCAGCCGCCTTCTTTTCGGACAAATCCGCATTTGCCTGATAAAATTTTGCGCAAGCCGCTGCTTTGGGAATTTGCGTATTGGCATGAATTCCGGGAAGATTATCGACGCCGTTTTTCCATGGATCAATAATAGACTTTTGTTCAAATCGTTTGGCGAAATCCAGATATTTTTTATCACCCGTAATTAAATACAGTTCAGCCAGAGGCGAGGCAATACCACCGAACTCCGTGCGCAACATTCGCTGGAATTGCTGTTCGGACAGCGGATTAAAAAATCGGATCATCCAATCCGCATGCTTAATCGCCAGTTGAAGAGCCTTTTCGTTGCCGCAATATCGATACGCGTCCAGCAATCCTGCCAAAATTTTATGCTGGGTATAAAACGGCACAATCCATCTTTGTCCCATCAATTCGACGTTTCCTTCAGCCGTTTGAGTAAACAGATTTTTACCATCCGGAATAGCGGACAGATAACCCGCCCAACGAGGGTCTTGGGCGAAGGCAGATTCAACCTCCTCCAGACCCGCAACCGATTCATCCACTTTTTCTTTCAACGTAATATCACCTGTAGAAGCGTACATCATAGCAGCGGCACTGATATAATGCCCGAACGTATGTCCGGCCAAAGGCGTTGTTTCTTCCCACCCGCCGTAAACTTCGACTCCCGGCTTGGCCGGCAGACCTGCCAGAGAACGAAATCGAACCAAAAAACGATCTGGACTAATACTCAACAGATATAATTTTTCCAAATTTTGTACTTTGCTGAAAACACTCGGCTGAAGCCGAACGGATTCCAGCGGAAACGGCTTGCAAACGCTTTCTCCGGCGTCCGCCTGACGAACAGTCATTTTACCATCCAGCCAATCCGCCTTGCAGTTATCAAACTGAATAAATCCGAGCCAGCCAATCAGGCAAGCTAATAAAATTGTCTTTTTCATTTAACATTCCTCCAATTTTGTGATTGATATTGTCAATACGATTAGATAGATTATAAAGGACGCTAAACTTTAAGTCAATGTACTTTCGCGCAAATCTTCTTATCTTTTTGCGAAACGCAACAAACGAGATTTTACGGTAACTGGTTCCGCTTGAAATTTTCCGACTTATATTATACAAAACAGCCGGTTTCTTTTCCGCCTTAATCGGTAAAACGGGGGAGTTTATTCTTCCGTAAGGGGGAGAAAAATCAGAATAACAGCAGGAAGAAAAATCAAGTTATTATAGTATAAACAGATTTTGCGGTTCTATTATTATGCGGCTATACAACATTTCAATCAATGCCCCCTCTTAATTCTCCCTTTTACCGCAAAGCGTTCCCAAGGCAAAGCCGGATAATAGAATAACCGCCGTTCCGATTACCGCAGTCATATACGTATGCAAATTGCAATGAGGAATATAATTCCAAATATAATTATGTTCAGATATTGTTGTGCAGCATACCAGCCAAACAATAACCGTCAATCCGATTATTACCGATACAAACGCGATTCGACTGGAAATACGTTTACTGACAATTCCCAGTAAAAACAGCCCGACCACGCCGCCGGAAAATATGCCCGATAAAGTCCACCAGGCATCCAAAATTCCCTTGGCTTGAATCATCGCCAAGGCGCAACCTATTCCTATCAGACCCCAAATTAACGTCGCTATCCGCAAAACACGCATTTGCTCGCCATCGGAAGCCTTTGATCGGAAAAATCGCGTATAAAAATCCGTTAAACTCAGCGTTGCCGCCCCGTTCAAAGAGGTACTAACCGTACTCATCGCAGCCGCCATAATTGCCGCAATTAGCAATCCAGATATTCCCGTGGGCAATTGGTTGACAATAAAAAAGGGAAAAATCTCGTCGCCGTTTCCGGCTGAAATTTTCTGTAACAGTTCCGGCTGTTGGGCAAGCAACTCTGGACGCTGTTGATAAAAGGCAAACAGAGCCGTTCCGATAAATAAAAACGCGGCGGACACGGGAATATAAAGCAACGCTCCAATCCAAAGAGATTTTTTCGCCTGCGCATCGGACTGCGCCGTTAAATACCGCTGAACGTAATTCTGATCAATTCCAAAATTCTGCAGATTGATTACCAATCCATACAGAAAAACCGTCCAAAAAGAAGCCTGAGTAAAATCAGGAGCAAAAGTTCCCAAACTGAATTTACCTGATTCTATCGCCACGGTAAACAGTTCTTTAGGTCCGTGGGGCATGGACAAAGGAATCAGAATAACACAAATCAACGCTCCGGAAATTAGAACCAGCGACTGCAAGGCGTCCGTCCAAATAATCCCCGTAATCCCGCCTAAAAGACTGTAAAGAACCGTTAAAATTCCCACGACAACAATAATTAACGCAATATTCCAGCCCAACAGCGCATTCAAGGGCAGGGCGAGCAAAAACAGAATCGCTCCCATCCTAGCCAACTGGGTCAGCAAATAGCATACCGTTGCATAAACCCGTGCCCACGTTCCAAATCGGGTTTCCAAATGAGCGTACGCCGATACCGTCCCGCACCGACGATAAAACGGCACGAACCACCGCGCCGCTATCCACGCCGCAAACGGAATCGTTAAACTCAATACAAACGCATTCCAGTTAGAAATAAAAGCCTTGCCCGGCAAAGCCAGAAAACTGATACTGCTGACGTACGTACCAAAAATTGACAGACCTACCACAATACTCGGCAAGGAACCGTTAGCCTGCGTAAATCCAGACGTCGTTCGACTCCGAAAATAGAAACTGCTGCCGAACAAAACGGTCAGCAGCAGATATACTACAATGACGACTATATCTATACTGGATAGGAGCATAAAATCGGTATATTCCGTCAAAAGTTACTCTGGACGACGACGGCGGCGACGCGGAGCGGACGGTTCATCAAAGGAAACATCTGAATCAACAGATTCTTCTCGGTAATTGGAACGCGAACGAGAATCGTTATTCTTGGCAGGACGCGAAACTCGAGCGTCTGAACGACGATTACCGCGTTCGGACTGACGGCGATCCAAATTCATGTTGACCAAGACATCCATCACCTCGTTCCAGGACGGAATACTTACCGTTGGACGGCGCAGTTCACCTTCCCTGATACGTCGCTGTGTTTCTTCGGACGGCTGATAATTATCGTCGAAATCAAAAGCACTGTCTGAAGAACGAGTTGTTCTTTGCGGCTTGCCGGAACGCGGCTGAGAAACTTCCTGATACGAATCGTCGAAATCGTCGTTTTCCGCCTGACGAACGGGCTTTTCCGAACGAGAATCACGTTCCGAACGACGGTCGGGACGAGCAGGGCGATCTGGACGACCTCCCCGTGCTGGACGGTCTTCACGAGCCGGACGCTCTTCCGATTCCTGCCTGCTAGAACGCGTCGAACGGGCCGGACGATCTTCGCGTGCCGGGCGATCTTCGCGGGTCGGACGGTCATCTCGGGCCGGACGGTCATCTCGGGCCGGACGATCTTCGCGGGCCGGACGATCTTCGCGTGCCGGGCGATCTTCGCGGGCCGGACGGTCTTCGCGAGCTGGACGATCTTCGCGGGCCGGGCGGTCTTCGCGAGCCGGGCGAGAATCGCGAGTCGGGCGGTCTTCAGCGCGATTTTTCTTCGACGCTTTTTCCGGTGCTGGTTCGTCGTCATCACCCCAAGCGCAGGAAGGAATTTCGTCTAATTCGGGGGTCGGTTCTACAACGGATTTAACCGGCTTATTCTGTTTTTTCTCGTTTTTCTCTCGACCGGGCTTTTCAGGTTTCGCGATCTGCGGCTTAACGGTTGCGGCGTCTTCCGAATTGTCGTCAAACAGGGCAAAGGCATCCTGCGGAATATCCAAATTATCGTCTTCGATAAAAGAAGCCGCCTTGGATTTGGGTTGCTGGGGTTTGTCTGCCGATACAACGGGAGTTTCTTTTACCTTTTTCCATGAAGATTTCTGCTCGGCTTTTTGCAATGCGCTTTCGGGAATCAATTCGTCCAGCAACAAAGACGCGGCTGTCCACGTTCCGTCGTCTTCCGATTCGGAAACCGGAAGTTCGTCGGAAGCTGTCGTTTGGGCAAAGGACGTTTCCGTCGAAATGGATTCCGAAGGAGCGATAACCGGAGTTACAACCGTATGGGAGGCGGGATAAAACGTCGGCGTTTGAACGGCAACGGTTTGAACAGCGTCCTGATCGACAATACCGGCGGCAAAAACCTCGGTAACCGGAGTTGCGAGGGAATCGGTATTACGATTTTTCTTGCTCTGTTTATCTTTTTTCTCTTTCTCTTTGTCTC
>CAYZMZ010000276.1:0-5084 GCA_964479655.1 uncultured Planctomycetaceae bacterium | reverse complement strand
GAAATCCGGGCACGGAGGACGGGGTAAGGCCTACGCCGCTCCGCTGGGAATTACGGACGGACGGGGAATTATGTTCATCGGACATAACGGAGAAATCTTCCCTGCCGGCTTTTTACCGCTATGCTGCGGAAAATTCCCGCACGATTCTATTATCCAAACGTATCAAAAACACCCGACTTTTACCGCCTTGCAAAATCCCGATTGCTATAAAGGAAAATGCGGAACCTGTTCCTATCGATTCCAATGCGGCGGCAGCCGAGCGAGAGCTTTTGCGGTTACCGGAGACCCGCTTGAATCGGAGCCGGATTGTCTATATGAAAAATAGCGGTTTGCGCAAAATAGAAATTAAATAGAGATTCCCTTTGTCAAAAAATGGAGAGAACCCCTTTTATCAAAAAAAGGGGATTCTCCTGATATACTATTACAAGATATACGGTTACAAAGCGTCTTTTTGAGAAGCCGCATTTCAGAAGACGCATCTGTTGGGATGCGTCTTTTTCGTAATAACTCTACGTAAGAAGTTTTTCCGATCCTGTTAGTTGTGAGGTCGGGGACTGCTTGGTTTGGAACCGCCTGGACGGGAACCACCGGGACGCGGACCGTTGGGACGAGAACCGCCAGGTCGGGGACCTCCCGGACGAGGACCGTTGGGACGCGGCGGACGAGGACCGGAAGGACGAAAATCGCCCGTCGGACGAGGTCCCGAAGGAGCTGAACTTGGAGATTCAGGGGGAGCAACCGGCTTGCTTTTATCTGATGTTTTCGGCAATATACTCAGCGGACTGAGTACGCAAATCATCTTTCTGCCCGCACGTTTCGGCATCGCGTCCACGCGGGCAATGTCTGCCAACGCCTCGATTGCCTCTTGTATTCGCTTTTCTCCTTCGTCTACGTGCGCAATTTCTCGACCGGTATAAGTTACCGTCATTTGAACCTTGCACTTATCGTTGAGAAAGCCTCGTGCCTGATTGATACGAACATCCATATCGTGCTTACCGATACTCGGGCTTAAACGGAGTTCTTTCGTTTTAATTTGATTGCTTTGCGGAGTTTTCGCCTTCTTATTTTGCTGGTATTTGTACTTGCCAAAATCCAAAATACGGCATACAGGCGGCTTGCCGTCAGGGGCAACTTCAACCAAATCAAGTTGAGCCGCATCTGCCAGTTTCATGGCTTCTTTGGTAGGCATAACGCCGCGCGATACGCCTTTTTCGTCGATTACAAGAACTTCGGGAATACGAATCTGTTCGTTGATTCGTTGTTTGGAAGACTGCTCTTTGCGGGGATAGGGACGCCCTTGGGACATCGTTGTAAAAACCTTTCTGATAAAACCGGATTTAATGCAATAACAGTTTATATGTTAAAACTTCTTATTTATATTCATTTATTATTTGTAAGATAGTTTATCAACGAATTATTGCAATTCAACTATTACGACTTTCCCATGATACCTTATTATTCACTAATCTTCAAGTGTTATTTCGATAAAAAAATAGTTTTTTACGCAAAATACCTGAAATTTTTTGAATTTTTTATAAAAAAGTCCATCGTTTGGGGCAAAACGAGGAAATTTCCCTGTTTGGACGTGTTGTCAAATCGGGGTTGGTTATACGGATTCCATTCGGATTCTCTCGATACGTACTGATTCCACTTGAAATTTCCCGGTTTTTATTTTCATAAACCAGTCGTTTCATTTCGCCCTGATTGGCAAAACAAGGATTTAGCTCAACTTATTGGGCAAAATCAAAACAGGGGCACGGGAAGAAATTGCGTAGTCATCGCAAAAATTGCTTATTAATCAAATTCTTCCTCCCCCATTTTATCATTTTGCAATTTCTGTACAATTACAGAAATGAATAAGTTACTTAAACAATTCGGTTTGGACGGATTTATCCTGCTTCTGTTTTTATCCATATTTTTAGCTTGGATTTATCCGCCTCCCGGAGCGAGAACCGTTTACGGTGTTTCCCTCTCCGATGTCGCGCATTGGGGCGTGTCGGCAATATTCTTTTTGTACGGCATGCGTCTGAATTGGGAGAAAATATATTCGGGTTTATCGAATTATAAATTGCATTTGCTAACTCAATCGGGCGTTTTCCTCTTTTTTCCCCTGATTGTTTTACCGATGACGTGCTATTTTGGACGCTTGCCGGACGGCTCGATAAGTACAATTTGGCTGGGAATCTTCTTTCTGTCAGCGTTGCCTTCAACGGTTTCGTCGTCGGTTGTTATGGTGAATATCGCCAAGGGGAATTTACCCGCTGCGATTTTTAATGCGAGTATTTCCAGCTTGCTGGGCGTCTTTTTAACGCCGCTTTGGATGCAGATATTTGTCAACGCTTCAGCAGGCGGTCGGGAACTGACCCAAATAATCATCTCGTTAATATTCCAGGTTGTCGTTCCGATTGTTGCAGGTATCTGTCTGCATAAATACTGGGGCGATTTTGTACATCGACATGATTCGCTGCTGCGGAAATTCGATCAGTCGGTAATCCTGCTGATTGTTTACACGTCTTTTTGTCATTCGTTTGCGGAAAAGATGTTTTCCAATCTGAGTTTTATAACCTTGATAGGGCTGTCAGTCGGGATGATTGGACTATTTTTTACGATGTATTTCATATTAAAATTTTTCTGTCGATTATTGCGCTTTAATCGGGAAGATACGATAACAACGCTCTTTTGCGGCTCGAAAAAATCGTTGGTTCACGGGGCTGTTATGTCGCAGGTTATATTATCCGACCCGGCCTTGGCGGGCATTTTGATTCTTCCTACGATGCTTTATCATGCGTTACAGCTTATTATTGTCAGTATCATTGCGCAGCGTTTTGCCAAAGAGGTTGAAAAAACTTCGGATAAGTGAACTCGTTCCCTCTCTAAGGAACGGGAAACCGCGAAGAAAACAGACGAGGGCGGAAATACAATTGGAGCGCGGACGTCCCCGTCCGCAAAAAATATAATATTGAATGTTGTGGGGCGGTTCGGCTTGACGATTATTCGCGGTTTCTACCTAACGGAAACACCTACGGCGTTGGGGCGTATATTTTGCGTATCGTTCTACCAAACGGGAACGCCTAACGGCGTTGGGGCAAGCGGTATTCGATGTTTATCCCGGTTCAGTCCAATCGCTATGCGGTTAAGAATGGGAGCAAGCTCCGCGTACTCCGCTGAAACGCTACAAAAATCCAATAGAAATTCCCGGAATTGGGTATCCTTGAGTAATTGTCCCCGCACAAATTAGCGGCGATTACTACTCTTGCGTTTGATGACCATCAAAGAATAATCGGCGTTTTTGGATTGAGGGTACTGATATTCAATCATTCCGTACATTTCCCGGATGACGAATTTAGCGTTTCGGTTTAGATTTTCTCTGACGTTTTCTAAAATCCGGTCGTATTCAAAAGGACGATTGTCTGCTGTTGTTCGGTTTTCAACCCGATTGGAAAGAATAACCAAGGCTTCGTTTTTCTGAATCCGAACGCAATTGGCGTGATATTCGCTTTGAACGGCAGAACCTAACAGAGGAGCCTTTTGAGAATAATCGCGGACACCGTTTTCTCCGATCAAATAGATTTTTTGATTTCCGGCGTTGGAGAAATAAATTTTATCGTCTTCGGGAGATAAAATCGCACAAAACAGATTCGCGTACTGGTCGGCAGCCGAGGCAGACCAAATCGTTCTGTCAATTTGCTCAATCAGGGAATCCATATTGGTTTGATGCTGCGCATGACAACGAAACGCAGTTTTAACCGAGCCGGCAACCAAAGCGGCGGTCAGACCTTGATTCTGGCAGTCGCCCAAGGCACAAACCTGTTTACCGTTTGGCAAAGAAAACCAATCGTAAAAATTACCGCCAAAATCATCTTTTTGATTTAGCTTGCCCGCTAAATCCCAGGTTTCAATCCACGGCGCGGAAATAGGCAGTTGATTTTTCTGCAAGTCAGCCGCCGCTTTAATTTCCTGTTTCCAATCGCGTGTATGAGCGTAATTTTCCAGTAAAACCTCCCGTTCCAATTCAGTAGCCAATCGCCCGGCTATAATTTCAGCTAGTTGAGATTGACTGTCTGTAAACTTTCTGGATTTTGTGCAGTAAAACCAAACGGTTCCTAAAATAGACGATTCCGCTAATACCGGTACGCATAAAGCGGCGGAAAAATCTTCCGGCGCATGCCATCGAGCGCAGGCGGCGGCATCTTCCATAACAACGGCGTGCCCGATCATCGCTTCTAAATCGGCCATCGCATTTCCCAACGGACGAGCTGAATCCTGCAGTCGTTCGGCTGGCAGTCCCCAGCAAGAACGCATTTTTAATTCGGAAGTTTGATCGTCTAACAAGTACATAGCAGACGCCTGACAGTTTAATCCCTCCGCTCCGCCGCGTAAAATATTTTGCAGTAAAAAGGCGATTTCCCGATCTCCCATTTCGTTAATCGGAACGGTGCTTTTGGTAGCCAATTCCGATTCACGGCGCCATAGCTGATACCGTGTTGAAAGCAATTCGCCAACAATATCAGCAATCGCGCTGGCTGCCTGACGAGCTAACAGATGTAAATTACTCCATACGGAATCTTGAGGGCTGTATTCTACCTTGCCTACAACGGAGACTCTGCCGTCTCCGGTTTTAATTTCAACGGGAATATACTCCGGCTTCGACGTACCCGGCATAAATTTCGAGAATAATTCCGATTCTTTTTTCTGACAGTTTAATTCGGTAATATCTGAATCATATATTGAAAAATTCGATTGCTTTGGGTTTACGTGGATGTCAATTAAGGGAGAATGGGCAGATTTTTCCGCCGTCTCCGGGCTATCGGTTCGATATTTGGGATTATTATTGGAATTGTAATTATCAAACAGATTATCTCCCAAGGCGGCTGTTAGGTCAGCGGGGATTAGATTTTTATCAAAGGGAGCGAATCGAAAGTTCCAGCCTAATATTTTGCCGTAAGACCGCAATAAAGCAGGTAAGCTCCCCATGGAATGAATTGTCGGTAAACTGGGTCTGTTAGCAGCGGCGGTATATTCTTCCAACATCGAATAAATATTGAACTGACTCACAATTCGATTCCTCGGACAAAATGGAAAAT
>CAYZMZ010000275.1:0-5121 GCA_964479655.1 uncultured Planctomycetaceae bacterium | reverse complement strand
AATATGTTTTCCAGCTCATTTTAAAATCATTGATTTTAAGTACGAAAAATTTTTAGATTATAATATTCTTCTTGTTTTTCAAATCCCCCAAGGTGAACTTCTCGGAACTTTTCCTAGTAATATATTTAATACAGCACAAGAATTTTCAACATATAAAGAACACGTAGCCATGTCCTGTGATCGTTCTCTTACAGATAAAGTGTTTAACAATGGGAGGAGCTTTCTTGTTATTAAAGATTATAAAATCTCAAAACCTGATCGTAAACCATTGGTGCTTAATCTGTATATTATATTATCCAAACCATGGAGTATGACTGATAAATTAGATGAGGTAACCGTTGTAATGACTATTTATGAGTCATGACTTGCCCCCTCTTCACGCGATGGTTGTAAACGCATATAATAGAATCAAGAAACCTGAATTATGAAACAAAAAGACGAAAATTGCCAGTGCTGTCCAGATTAAGAAAGCGAAGAAAAGCCACGTGCCATTGATTCGGGGAGTTCCGTCCGTCCCTGAATTTGTCGGGCGCGTCAGGAAGGCGCGACCCCGCTGCGGTGGGCGTCCTCGTCCGCAAAAATATAATATCGAATGCTGCGGAAGGCGGCGTTTCCGTTGAATTTCTAGCCTGCTGCTTATCGGCGCGGGCAGGGAAAAGTAGTATAGGTATTTTCAGCACCGGACTAAAGTTCGAGGTTATGGAGAAGGCATTCCCCTCCATAACCCGCCACTTCAGTGGCGGGGGTCGGGGGATACTCTCCCTTATCGTTGCGATTTTTCCCTCGCGCCGCCCGCCGACGGCGGGCGGCGCGAGGGAAAAATCGCGGGGTAAAAGGGGGGAATGCGGTTTTCTACCTTTCGTTGCTCCCTCCGGGAGCGGGATTATTTTTTTGTCGTTTGTTCTACCATACGGAAACACCTAACGGCGTTGGGACAAGCGGTATTCGATGTTTATTCCGGCTCGGGGTTCAACGGCTACACGGTTGGGGAACGGGAGCAAGCTCCGCCGCCCCAGAAGAAATTCGCGGTATCGGCGAAAGTTCGGCGGGTACGCGACGCCCCGTTCGAGATCGATGGGCGGTTTGTCAATAGTATTTATTGCCTAGTATGAGCAACTGATGAATCGCCTGCTCCCGTTTTTCGTTTACATAATACGGTTCTAAAGCCGTATGATAATACTCCGCCTGCTTGAGAAACGCATCGTCAACAAAATTGTAAAATCGCCATTTTTCAGTAGAATAGGCTTTTCCGAAATCGGTCTGAAGTCCCTTTTGCCTTTCCTGGAGAATAAAGGCTTTTTCGTACAGCAAGGCGGCTACTCCGTTTCTGATCACTGGATTTTTACTGTTTAACAGGGGAAATAACTGCAACCAGCCCTCGGTAGAAATTCTTTGATATTTTAAATGCAGACACGGTGCGTAATCGCCCGCACAAATTCGATTGCAATTGTATTGATAAACCAACGCCTGTACGGGCATCGTTTCAAAAATCAGTACGATAGCCATGACCGTAACCGCATACTGACGAATCAGCCAAAAGAAGCTGTATCGATTTCTCAGCCATATCAAGACCCAAATCAAGCCGAAAACCACAGCCGTTGTTCCTAATAATCCAACCACACGAAGAGAAGTCAAGCCGTTTTTCGCGATGTATAACCATAGTCGATAATATACCGCCGCCGCTAAAAGGAAGTTTTCCATCGCCCAAAAAGTCGCCCACGCCCGTAAAACGAAAACACGAGAATTATTGTATACCGAGGGACGAAATATCAGCCAAAGTAAAATCGTTGATAAAAACAGGGCGAACGTCAGCCACGCCGCTCCCAAATGAGAATACGTTCCGTAATCAAAACCGGCTGGAAAATCATTCTGAATAAATGTATATAACTCATGTCCAAGATACAACGCAAACAAGGTCGATACGGCAATCAATGTATTTCGAAAACTGTCAAAATAAACAGAGGGCTTTGCTGAAGCGGATTCCGTATATTGTTCGTCTTCCTGAAGCGGAGTAAAATATCGCGCGGCGAGAAATCCGGCTAGAAACCAGAATGAAATCAGCCATAATAAAACCCGGTTTAGAGAGGGCAGCGGTTCAAATAGATGGCAAATCCAGTTTGAAATATTGTTCCAGATGCGGACCAGGTCTGGACTGGCTAGAATAAAAATCGCCCCGAATACAACTACCGCCAGCAGAGGAAATACGATTTCGCTCCATTTTCCCAGCCGAAATCCGAAAAACTTATCTGATAAAACAGAGAAATAATCCAGTATCCGTTTTCCTCCGAAACAAACAGAGGAAACAACATATCGACAAAAATCCACGATTTGCAATTGAACATTTGTTCCAATTGCCGCCAGAAAAATGAGCAGACCTATTCCGCAAATTACCGTACCGGGTCTGCCGAAATAGACTAATTTGGCTGCGGTTAGCCACACCAGAATTGTAAGGATAATCCGGCTTGCGGATAAGCGTTTGTTTACTGCTGCCAGCCACACGATAATCGGCATCACAAACAAAAAAGCGGCGAAGGAGCTGTTGCCCCACACGATACAAAATCGGGAAAAGAATCTCTCGTCCAACGCGCCAATATTGATTACTTTCACGGCGCAATAGCAAAAGAAATCAATGCAAATAACCCCTAATATAACGGCAATTATTTCTCTCAAGAGAACGTCAGCCCAACGCGGAGCTTTGAAAATCTTTTCCAGAAAGATTTCAAAACCGTATTGGGGAAAAGCGGTATCGTCAACCGGATTGGTACGGTAACAGGCTTCCGGACGAGGTGATTTATCCAAGCGGGGAGATTGTTTGACAGATTGATGAAGTGAATACTCGGTTGATTCGGAATTATCGGGAATAATTTCGGCTTCAATCGTTTTTTGGAGAGGATCGTTGTTACTCATTTAATATACTCCGTTTCTGTTATACGCCGTTTCCGCTTGTCTAAAATACGTCGTTTTGAAATACGCCGTTTTGATTTCGCCGCAGCAAGAATAAAAACTCGCGGCTTTCTGATTAAGGCGAAACGCTGTTTTCTGGTAATACAAACCGGAAAATTTCAAGTGGATAGGTTTTTGCCCCTATCGGTTCAATCCGAACATCGACTTCAACAAGTCCTATAGTCATATTGTATACAAAAAAAGTTTTTTTACCATTGCAAAAGGAGATAAAACACCAATATTTTTCAAATTTTTTGAATATTGTGGAAATTATGCTATGACTACGTGAATCTTTCTCTTGACGTTGTTTTGGTCTCGTCCCCGTAGGAATAAAAACTTCTTGTTTTATCGATTAAGACGACTGAAAAGCGGCAGAAATGCAACTGTATAAATCGGATTTGTTCAACTGAAATCAGGAAGAATAGATTATCCGCAACGAAATCTTTTGTCTGTCAGTCTTGCAAAATCGTGTGTTCTTTGTAATTATGGGAAACGATAAAAAACAAAATCGTGTTGAGAATCAATAAAACGGCAAAAAACATATAGTACGAACTGCCGGGTAAAAACGAATGGTATTGGTCGCATAGATGATTAATTTCTCCCGCAAATATATTTCCCAAAGAAATCGGCAGCGTATAAAAACTCATGATTAGGGATTTCATTGTTTTGGGGGCCTGCGTATAGGATAATTCCAGTGCCGATACGGAAATCATAACCTCGGCGGCGGTCAGAAAAACATAAGCCAGTATCTGCCAGGCTAAATTCAGCTTAATTCCCGCGATTATATTAACTTCAAACCAATACGGAAATATCGAGGCGATAATCGCCAGTATCAAGCCCCATTTCATTTTGCGAACCATGGTAAAATCGCAAAATCGATTGACCAGAGGATAAAGAATATACGAAAATAAGGGGATAAAAATTAACACCAGTAACGGATTGACAGCCTGAATTTGGGCGGGAAGAAAGGTATAGTTCCGAATCGAAGCGGGCATCCAGGAAAACGAAGAGAAAATCTGCGTGTTCATCTGCTGCGCCTGAGCTACCCATCGATAACAGTTTTGGTCGTACATCGCCCAAAACAAGATCAGAAAAGAATATATCAACGCAATTTTACCGATACATTTTATTCCAGCCGAACTGGTTATTTCCTTAAAAAAGCCAAATCCAGACGGAGGAATAAGAACATATTTTTTTCGTCCGATCCATAAAATCAACGTTGCTATCGCCATTAAAATTCCGGGAACTCCAAAGGCGACATGCGGACCAAATTCTACAAAAAGATAGGGCATTAAAATCATGGAAAAAAACGATCCAATGTTAATTGACAGGTAAAACCAGCCAAAAACCTTGTTTAGCAACGATTGATTGGACTGGTTAAACTGATCTCCGACAATAGCAGAAACGCAGGATTTAATTCCGCCCGCCCCCACGGCAATAAAAAACAGTCCGGCAAAAAGCATCGATCGCGGCGACAGACCAATACAGCCTGACGGAATCGCTAAAATCAAATGCCCTACGCAGTAAACCAAAGACAGATAAAAAATTACTTTGAATTTACCCCAAAAAATATCGGCTAGCATTGCCCCGAAAAAAGGGAATAAATAGACGG
This sequence comes from uncultured Planctomycetaceae bacterium, assembly GCA_964479655.1. Classification (GTDB taxonomy): domain Bacteria; phylum Planctomycetota; class Planctomycetia; order Pirellulales; family Thermoguttaceae; genus RUG11551. Next base: position 566 of record CAYZMZ010000275.1, on the reverse strand, counting down.
CGGCATTAAAATAATGTCCGTAGGAAGACGCCTGTGCCGGATTGATCATCAGAGATTGCGTCATGTAGACCATTAAAATCGCCTTCATTCCGTAAAATGAAAAGCGTTCCGCCGCCTCGTTGCCGACAATATAAGGAACCGAGGACGGCATTTTCGCCGGGGGAGGCGTTTGTTGATTCTGATTTATTTCCGCGGCGGCAGATGACATGATATATTTATTGTCTTGGTATATAACTTTACAGTAACTTCAAATTGTCTATTGATTCGTCCCGGTTGCCTAAAATCGTTTGCTGATTATCTTGATTGCAAATTTGAATATTGGCTTCCCGATCCGGGGCATTTTTACTGAATCGGATAATTATAGAGGCCAGCTGATTTCGGGCGAGGTCGTCTGTTCGTCCAATAGAAAGCGCCTCCGTTCCGACAAAATCTCCTGGACGAGCGTACATAATATCCGGTCGTTCCAATTTATGCTGGTTGAAAACCGATTCCAGCAGACCGCATTCCTGTTCATTTCGGGCGACAGCGACTTTAAGCGATTGATCGATACGTATTTGTCTACCGAT
>CAYZMZ010000274.1:0-5138 GCA_964479655.1 uncultured Planctomycetaceae bacterium | reverse complement strand
CAGGCGGAAAAAAGAACCGGCTGGACGCGAAATTGATTTAATAGAAGTGCCCTTATATCCTGGAGTGATTTTATGAAACAATTTTGCCTTCTGATTCCATTGTTAATAGCCGCCTGCGCTCAGGCGCAGAATTACACCTGCCAAAAAACCGAAAACGGAGCGAAACTAACCAAAGACGATCAAACGGTTTGGGAACTGGTTATCAAAACGCCAGAGGGAAAGCCGTATATCCATCCATTAAGCCTTCCCGATGGAAAGGTGATTACAGAAATCCGTCCAGCAGACCACCCTTGGCATTGCGGTTTATGGTTTTCCTGGAAATACATCAATTCGGTTAATTATTGGGAGCCCTCTGACGGAGAAACCGTCGTTGAAAACAGCAACGTTGTTATAGACGGCTTGAGCGCAACCGCTACGTTCAAAATAATTTACCGGAACAAAAAAGCACCCCAGACCATCGTACTTTCGGAAGAACGAACGGTTATTTTCTCTGCCCCCGACCAGCGCGGCAACTACGCTATTATATCCAAGCATCATTTTACCGTCGGCGAAAAAGACATAACCTTAGACCGTACTCCGCCCCATAAATATGGCGGCGGTTACGCTGGTCTTGCATTAAGAATGAACAAAAGTACAATGGATTACACCGCAACCTGTTCAAACGGGGGAACGGATATGTTTTCCATTCGCGAACAACCAGCCGATTGGGTTGACTTCCGCGATTCGCAGTCTGGTTACGGTATTCATTTTTCCGTTATAAAGGGAACGCCGGAAACCCGATTTTACATGCTAAAAAATCAGGGAAAGCAATACACCTTCCTCAATCCCTGCTCGGTTTTGTCGAATCCGCATTCTTTCGCAGCGGGAGACAGCTTTGATTTGGAATATAAAATTGAATTGGGCGAAAAATCGCCTGAAAAAGCTGAAATAAACCAGTAAATTCCGGTAATTTCCGACGTAAAACGCAGAAATTAAATTTTTCTGGAAAAAATTAGGGGAATCACCTTGACAATTGTAGGATTTCCAGTATATTACAACAATCAGTTTGACGATGCTACTGTCAAATTCAGGTCGGATAGCTCAGTTGGTAGAGCAACGGACTGAAAATCCGTGTGTCGCCAGTTCGACCCTGGCTCTGACCATCAGCCCTGTTTGCAAGCAATTGCAAGCAGGGCTTTTTTCATGCAATATGCCCTGTTTTCTAGGCTCAAACGATTCTTCCTGTTTTTCTTTGCAATTTATTTCAACCGCCTGCGTGCCCGAAATTGTGCCCTAATTGTATGGGAATTTGTGGGTGAATTTGTGGGTGAAGAAAATGCCCGTTTCGTTCGTGCCTGCTAGAGTATTATTTAATATCCCCGCCATTTTTAAGGAGAAATTTAAGGGGGAATTGTTTTCTACCTTCCCTTTTTCTGTTAGAATTTAATCAGAACTTGACGATAAATCGCCGCCAGCGGCAGATGGCTTTAAACTTGCTTCTTGTTGCGGTAACGGGGTGTTGCTTAAAACGCAACAACCACCGGAAAAACTGCGGTGGTTGTTTGCGGAATCGGCAATAGGGTATTGCAAGAGGTTACTGCTGAGTCATCTGTCTTTCCTTTCCGGAACGCAAGGAAGACCAGCATCCCATGTAGGCGAAATCGCGCTGTGTGCCGTCATGTACCGCGTTTTTGAAGTTGGGATAGTCAATATCGAGGGCTTCGTCGGAAACGATTTTAGCCCATACATCGCGCTGGAAATCCATTCGGTAGGCGTAATCATTGTATGGCGTCGTTTCAACCAACGGTTTCAAACCATGACGTTCACAAAGACGCTCTAAATCGCCCTTAAATCGCGCCCTGACGTGAATAACCCCCGGCTTACTATTGTGCTCTACCGCTGAAAAAAAGCCTGATTTACAAAATAGCCACATAGGTTTAGCCCTTTCCGTTGAAAAAGTTACGATTCATTTTGGGCGTTGTTTCTCTCGCCCTCTGCTGAGGTTCAAGGGGAATATCCATCTCTTTAAGCCACGCAATTGCTTCTTCGCGAGTAGGAATTGGAGGATCTGTAAGCGGAATATTGAAACATCCCCGTCTTTCCTTCCACAAATACATCATAATAACACGCGGATCATTACAATACACGTAATTTCCGTCTTTCAATATGCAGTCTGTACAACCAATCCAAAGAACAAAGTTACGTTTTGCAGTTGACATGAATTTAATTTCATCAGTTAGAAACTCAGCGTAACCTCCATCCATGTTAAATCCCGCCCAGTTTGTCATTGAGATTATATTTCCTACATCAGTGATACATTCTTCTTCAGTAACAACATCGTTTATTTTTGCTAAAATTGTTTTCATTATATTTTCTCCTTAAAAGCATTGTACTACGTTTTATTAGAAAGTCAACTATTATTACTGATTATTAATACTTCATAACGGTCTGGAAAATCAAACAGTCCGTTATCGATACTATAGTTGCATGAACGGTACTTCGTTATATACTATTTTCCACTTGTCGTTTTTAACTAATGTAGTTATTTTTCCCAGTTTCATTTCCATCTGAATCGATAAAAAACAAAGGACTGTTCGATTCATGGGCGAAATCAAAACGGCATCAAGAAAAAATCATGTAGCCATAGTATAAATTCCCTTACTACAATAAAAGTATAAAGCTCTCACTCAAGACGCAGTATATTTTTACGATTTCCGTCTTTACAGATACCGTCTTTTTCTGAGTACCTGTTGACAAACAAAAATTCGCGATTACAATAAGAGTATTCAAAAAGAGTTGTCTTTGTGGTTCGTTTATTCCAGACAGTCAGGAAGCGCGTTCCATCCCGCTTTGATTTAGCCTGGACGAATTATACAAGGTCGAATGTATCCTGCCCGATTTTACGTATCCTGCCGTATTCGTATGTTGTCCTTAAAAGGAAATTATTATGAACAGAATTATAACCCTGTTTGTTCTGACAGTCTGCCTGTTCTGCGGAACAGAAAACTGTCTGTACGCTAAAAACGACTTCAGCAATTCAGAAATTCTTCAGGTGCCAGGTAAACAGAAGACCATTAGTCTGTTTTCTTTGGACTTGTCCGATTCTACCGTTTTAAGCCATGAATTTGCACGTTTTAACGCACTGCACAATACACGGGTATCCGTGCCGCAGCAGAACGCAAGTTCACCGACCGCGCTGTTGATAGAATCTTGCGGAAGCGACCCGTATTTCTTCTGGCAGCTGGACACCTGCCGGATTCACGCGATGGGAAAACTTAAAATTGAGATTCTCCTGGAGCGCACTCAGGCGGATGCTGCTTGGCAGCTGTTTTACACTACAGAAAAATCGCCTCATTTTACTCAAGCCAATTCTGTTTCCGGTTCCGTGGAAAAACAAACGTCAAATCGATGGCTTCATTCGTTTTATATTAACGTCGATTCCCCTTTAACCCAACTCCGCTTCGATCCGCCGGAAGAAAACGGAACGTGGCGTATTATTCAGGTGAACATTTATCAGTCTATAGACAACCCGCTGATAATCGTTAAAAAGAGTTTCGATAAATCACAGGCGGCTATCGACGTTAAAAACGTATCCAGTCAAAACGAATCCGCCGAAATTTCATGGCAGAACTCCGAGGGCGTTGTGCAAACGCGAAATCAGACTTTTGCCCCCAATCAAATTACAACAATTTCAACTCCAAACGTGCAGCCGACAGACGCGATGAGGGATTGGACGTTCAAAATTGCCTATCAGGACTTTCCTCCCATTCAAACGCAAGTTGTCTACTTAAATCCAACAGCCGATACTTCCAAATGGGCGTCGCTAAAAACGGAATCCGGCGTTTGGAAAATCGCTCCGACCGGAAAATGCGGCGTTTTTTATCTGACCAATCAGAGTACGCCTGTTGCGATGGCTTATTTTCCGATTCCCTATTCCTCAAACGATAAATATACTTGTTCATCGGTACATTTGTCTGAAGCAGAAGCCGTGTTTACGTATACTTCCACAGACGCAAAAACAGAGACAAAAACCCTAAAACTGTCTGTTTGTAAATCAATATTACAATGTTCATGGAATGAATCGTCAGCTGTAACAGGTCCCACCGTTTACGTTTTGGATTCGATGACCAACGCCTCCTTCCCCGGCGTTGAGATGCTCGAAAAAGGCGAAAGCAGCTCTTCCAAGCTGGACGTTACAACGTCCAACAGCGACCGCCGCCGTCCGCCGCTTCACTGGATAACTCAAACTTCAATGCTGGTTTGCACTCAATCCGCCCGCGTTTCGCTCCGCTGGACAGATAGACAACTTCAACCGGTATTTGCGGTTCCTGATTTTATCGATGCCGCCAACTGCGGCGCCCGGCTTGGATTGGAATCGCACTTTGTTGTAAATAGTAACAGCAAGACTGATGTTCAGGCTGAAATTGTTATTGATACACGCGATTTTGTTGAGGCCCTTGCAGACGACGTTTCGGCTATCTACGGCGATTTACCCGAACCGCCGTTGCCTCCTCGTACGGCAGATGAACAAAAGCGATTCTGTCTGGAATCGCTGACTACCCGATTCCAGGACGAAAACGGCTGGGGGCATTGCGTTGAAAAATCTCATTGGAGCCGTCAGCCGTACGGAGATATAGCTTCGACAATCTGGCAATTATCGGGTAACGTTCCATTTGTATACGATACAGATAAACAGATTCGTACTTTCTCTCCCGGCGGCGCGCATTTGCGTAACGACGCGATTTATTTCGTCTCCGGTCAAGCGGATTGGCTCTTACAGCATCGCAACAACGAGGCAGCAGCCATTCGCCAGGCAGCTGAAAAAGACATCAGTTTTCCCTTTTACGGAGCTTTGGACGAGGGACATTGGGAGCATACCGCCTTGGGACGCTGTTCCGAACCCGCTTATAGACTGCTTGAACACGCCAGACTGACGGCCAACGCGGATTCTCGCGATATGGCTTTGAAAATTTTGGAATACATGAAACGATTTTCCGTCCCGCGCGGAGATCAGGTTTGGGAAATGCCCTTGCATACGCCGGATTTACAGGCAGATGCATACGCTATAATGGCTTACGTTCGCGCTTACGAATTAACGGGAAACAAAGATCATCTTGCCCAAGCCCAACGCTGGGCGATTACGGGACTTCCGTTTATCT
>CAYZMZ010000273.1:0-5174 GCA_964479655.1 uncultured Planctomycetaceae bacterium | reverse complement strand
ACCGCGTAGCGGTTGAATATTCATAGCCGTGCGTGAAACACACGGAAAAGAACGAACAAAAAATACGTCCCCAACCGCGTAGCGGTTGAATGTTCATAGCCGTGCGTGAAACACACGGAAAAAAACGACGCAAAAAATCGTCCCCGGCCGCGTAGCGGTTGAACCCCGAGCCGGGGAGGCGGTTCGGCTACCGCCGGTTGCCGAAAAAAGGGTTGGCGTTACAATATTGCCGATTTTGAATACCGCTTGTTCTCCAACCGCGTAGCGGTTGAATGTTCATAGCCGTGCGTGAAACACACGGAAAAATACGATGCAAAAAATCGTCCCCGGCCGCTTAACGCCGTTCGATATTGAATACCGCCTTGATTCGGTGCCGGAATCTTAACCTCTTTAGGGGTTCCCGTTCGGTAAAACGAACGACGAAAAATATCCCCGCTCCTGGAAGGAGCAACGAGAGGTAGAACGCCGCGCCCCCGTTCCCGCCACTGAAGTGGCGGGTTATGGAGGGGAATGTCTTCTCCATAACCCCGGACTTTAGTCCGGGGCTGAATATAAGCCCACCATACTTACCTGCCCGCGCCGTCAGGCGGCGGGCAAGGGGATCTAACGGAAACGCTCCACTCCGCGCTCCGGTTGATAGAACGTTTCTTTTATAAAAAGCGGGAAGCAACTCCGCGAACCCCTGCCAACTTTCCTTCCGTTTTCGGCACGCCGCCCGTTCGTCCCTCACTGGGGGCGGCGGGTGCCGAAAACGTCGGTCAGTTTTAGGGGTTCGCTGGATAACCTATTGAACTACACAACAACGAAAGCCCAAGTAGTTGCGCCGGAGGCCAGGCGTATTCCTGTCCCGGTTCGCCGACCGACAGACCCTGGCGTTGAAGCTCCAACCGCCCCCGCGATCGACGCGAGAGGAGCCATTCGCACTGCCAACCGGGTCGGTTACAGCACTGTACGGATAATCACCATACCAATCTGAACACCATTCCCAGACATTCCCGTGCATATCATACAATCCCCATGCATTCGGCTGATAACTGTTTACAGGCGTCGTCTTTCCCAAGTATGGTCCTTTCATTGTCGTTCCACACGGATAGTTTCCATCGCAGTTCGCATTATCTCCATTTAATGAATTGCCCCAGAAATAAGCTGTCTTTGTTCCCGCTCGGCAGGCATATTCCCATTGCGCTTCGGTGGGAAGCTGACAGGAGACTCCTGTTTTCTTGCTCAGCCAGTCACAAAAAGCTACTGAATCATCCCAACTAACACATGTTACAGGTTGCCTATCCGTTTGGCTAAAACCGGGGTTTTGCCATGAATATTTTGAATCCTGTTCCCAAGTGCTACCTGTCCAACCATAAGGAGTATCTCCTTTGGATTGATACCCCGTATCACTCACAAATGCCTTGAACATGCCAACCGTTACCTCCGTTTCCATCATCCAGAAACCTTGACTAAGTGTAACTTTATGCTGGTTTTCGTCTGAATCACGGCCTTCTTCATTCTCCGGCGCCCCCATCATAAAGGTTCCTGCCGGGCACCATCTAAACGCAAACTCCACACCGTTGACAGTCTTCACCATACGGGTACCTGCTTTGCGGGATGTTCCCAACTGAACTGGTTCAACTTTTTTACTGGTTGTAATAACGCTGGAACCGTCAGTTACTAGCAATATATCTTCGCCTAAGTCAATCTCATCACTCAAAATCGAATCCTGTTTCTTTTTTTCTTCCTCTTCCTGCCGTTGCAACATTAGTTTTTGTTCCGCTTTTTTACGGGACGTTTTCAGACTGGCATTATTAGGGGCAAGTTTCAAAGTCTCATCTAATAACTCCAAACATTCCTTATATCGTCCTTTAGCAAAATACGCATTGGCTTGATTAAACAATTGCTGTATATGTTCTCGTTTCTTCTTTTCCTCAAATCGGCGTTTCGCTTCAATTTCTGCTAAACTTTCTCGCTTCTTCTCTTTTTCCTCATTTTCAAAACGAGCCAGTTTTTGTTGAATAAGAAATTCCATATCCTGTTCCTGCGGGGGCTTTGGCGTTTCCACTGGCTTCGGCACTTCCACCGGATTCGCCATTTCCACCTTGTAGCCGAGCATCTGTTCCAATGAATCGACGACTTTTTTTATCGTTTCAGATGTCTGCTCCTCGACTTCATATCGACTCAACCCCGCCAGAGAATAAAGGTATTGACTACTGCGGATATTAAACGGCCCGACCATATACGGAAATATACCTAGTTTCAACGTTCGGGCGATGTTAAGCTCCTTGGGCATGTCGATCGAATCTTCCGCGTCCGGCGTCCATAAAAAGAGGACGACTTTCGCCCGCCTCATCGCCTCGGAAATAACCCGCTCGTATTCATTCCCCGGCAGAATACCGAATTTATCGATAAAATACGTGATTCCCCGATTCTGCAATTCCGCCTCAATACCTTCTGTTAAATCCGTGTTTTTATGTCTATAACTAATAAAAACATCTCCAAACTGCTGCATTTTGGTTTTATCAGCAGGCAGTTTGATAGCACCGTCAAGCTGAACAAAAGGCCGCTGCGCCTGAAAACCCAGCCGCTGAGCGGTATCAGGAACCTGATTGCCTAAATGGTCTACAATACTGCTGACTGTATCCAAGCGGCGATTAAAGGCGTCCAGCAGGTACGCTGTAAAAATACCGTGTCCCCGCTCGTTCCATTCGTAAGCGCACTGCCCCACTTTGCAGGAGTTCAAAATCGCTACGTTGGGCGCGAAATCGTCCTCCCCGCCCGCCTCCGTTTTCTGTTTAATCGCCAAGCCAATATCGCGCGCCGCCCCGACTAACGACTGCTGATTCGCTTCTGTCATCATAATATCGGACGTATCCCCCCGCCCCAGCTGCTTCTGACAGCAGTCGAGAATCATAAAAACGTTCTTCGCCCTGACCTGAGCGATAAACTGTTTCACGGAATCTAAAGGCAAGGCGTCTTGATCAATTCTTCTTCTCGACGCGCTTGACGGACACATATACAACTGCTCATCGGTAAACACGCCATGCCCCCAGAAACCGAAAATAAGCAAGTCCAGATTCGGATCGGTTTCGATAATATTGTCGAATTGATTTTCGATTCCTCCCACCGACGACGGACGCAAGTTCCGGTCGGAATTGTCCGTCATAAGCGTTATTTCATGCCGAGTGAAGCCGTAATTCTCGCGCAACGCTGTCGCAACGTCTACTGCGTCCTGACGGGCGAAATTCAAGTCGTTCAAATTGTCGTATTCGTTTCCTAACGACGGTGAAAATAAAGTCTAACCCAATCACAATTTCTACTATTATACGATGACTACGTGATTTTTTCTCTCGATGTCGTTTTGATTTCAGTCAAGCGGAATGAAACGACTGCGGTTTGTTATGCAAGCCGGAAAAAATCAAGCGGAACCAGCATAAACAGTATAACACGAAATAAAACAAATGTCAAGGGAACGAGAGATTAGGGGAGATAAGAACATTATTTTTTGCCTAAAAAGAAGAAAAAATTTAAATTTAGCAAAAATCAGAACGGGGATAATAATAGATTTTGTTTGTTTTCGTTGAGTTGGCGGTTGCCATTACAACCGCCAATCATTTTTCTGACAACAGGCGGAATCCCAATAGGAACCCCGCCGCGGGAACTGTCAACCGGGAAATATCATTCTCCGCGGAGCTTCAAATCGTGCGCGGTGAGCTTTTCGCGAATTTCGTTTAAGCTGGTAACACCGAAGTTCTTGCAGTCAAGCAATTCATCGCCCGTTCTGCGAATCAATTCTCCCACCGTCGAAATTCCCAGCCGATTCATGCACTTACGAGCACGTACCGATAAATCCAGGAACGTCAGCGGCTTGGTCATCATTAATTGCTCATCAGGCGTTAAGGCGTCGTCTTCAACAACAGAAATCACGTCGTCTACCGGTAAAGACGCGGCGGCAGCCGGAGCATCGCCCGCCGTCTGACCTAACGACAGCCCCTTTGACTGAAGCATTTCTTTGATTTCTACCAAAGACGTTTCGCCAAAATTCTTGCTGCCCAGTAATTCCGGCTCGGTATAACGGCATAAATCGCCCAAGGTCATAATACCCATCTTCTTGAGTGTGTTTCGACTTCGGACTGAAAGCTCGAAATCGGCAACCGGCGTAGCCAGAATTTGCGTAAGACGATCTCGTTTGCGTCGAGCGTCTTCGTCAAAATACCCTTCGTCGGCGGTTTGAGTATCTTTCAGATACAGCCGAGCGCGTTCGTTATTGGGAAACGCTTCCAGAACTCGCTCGTAACACTTGGCCGCCTGATCCAACTCGTTTCGATCTTCGTAAATTAAACCGAGGTTGATCAGCGAACCAACATGAGCGGGGAACTGGCTAGCCGCCCGTTTGTACAGCTGCAAGGCGGTTGCATCGTTTCCGCGTCGGTCGTTTTCCAACGCCAAGCCGAACAAAGCTCCCGGGTGCGTACCGTTGGCTTCTACAGCGCGTTCGTACCACGTTACCACTTCTATGCTTTCCGCTCCCATTTTCGCCGCCGTTGCACCGCGCTGATACAGGTATTCCGCAGTATGCTCTACAGCACCGCTTAAACTGTCTAAAATAGACAACGCACCCTGCAAATCGTTCATATAACGACGAACTTCTACAATGCACAAATTGCAGATGTCTTTATCGTAGCCGGCAATAATCGCAGCACGATATTTTTCCTCTGCGGCGGAAAACTGATTCAAAGCAAAATAATTTTTCGCCTGATAGAATCTGTCCAACGCGCTTCCATCTCCATGGCTGAGCGATTCAAGCGATTTGTTATATTGCCCCAGCAAGTACTGGCAGACGCCCAATCGAACGTATCCGGCAGGACTGGTAATTTCCCCCTCCAACTCCTGAACCGCATCGCGAAAGATGCGAAAATTCGGGTGGCTAGACCCAATCTGACGGCTGATTACCTCGATCTCTTGAGGACCAAAAGTGCCGTTCATAAGAACAATCTGTTTCAGATCTGCATCAAAACCATGATTCATTGAGAATTACTCCAATTATTTGGATGATAGCCGCCAGAGTAAACTCGACGCACATACAACCGAATTTCGCTATCTTAAACTCGGTGATTTCTGTCGAAATTCACATAAAATAAAAAAGAGCCAAAGATTTGAATTTCATTTTCACCTTGGCTCTTTTTTTA
>CAYZMZ010000272.1:0-5180 GCA_964479655.1 uncultured Planctomycetaceae bacterium | reverse complement strand
CGACGAACCATCTGGATATTACAACGATTCGTCTTATCGAAGATTATTTCACCGAATTTACCGGGGCGATTGTTTTCGTAACTCACGATAGAGCGTTTTTGCGCCGCTTGGCGACGGGAATTATAGAATTGGATCGGGGCGCGTTGTTAAAATATCCCTGTAATTACGGAACGTATTTGGAAAAACGGGAAGAGTATTTGGAAACGCAGTCCAAGCAGGTTGCTCTGTTCCAAAAGAAATTGGCGATTGAAGAAGCGTGGATACGGACGGGGATTCAAGCGCGGCGAACCCGAAACGAAGGACGTGTGCGCGCTTTGAAGGCGTTGCGCGAAGACGCTAAAAAAATCCGTATGGTCGAAGGAACCGCCAAGCTGGTTATTCAAGACGCCTCGGTTTCCGGTCGATTGGTACTCCAGGCAAATAATATTTCGTTTCAATTCCCCCCAAATAAATCTACGGGCAAGGCGTTAAAAATCGCGGATAATTTTTCCTGCCGAATTATGCGGGGAGATAGAATCGGGATTTTAGGTCCCAACGGTTCGGGAAAAACCACGTTAGTTCGGATTTTACTGGGCGAACTGCCGCCTGATTCCGGGGAGATTCGGCACGGCACTCAGCTGGAGATTTCTTACTTCGATCAGCTCAAAGAAACGCTTGATACGGAGGCAACGGTAATCGAAAACGTTGCAGACGGCTCAGAATCCGTTTCGATTAACGGTCAGCGAAAACACGTAATCGGGTACCTGGAAGATTTCCTGTTTTCCTCCTCCCGTTCTAAAGATAAGGTGAAATTCCTTTCAGGCGGCGAAAGAAACCGGCTGCTGTTGGCAAAGCTGTTTCTCAAGCCGTCCAACGTACTTGTTATGGACGAGCCGACAAACGATTTAGACGCAGAAACGCTGGATTTACTGGAAGAGCAGCTTGCGCAGTATCCCGGTACTTTGTTGATGGTAAGCCACGATCGAGAATTTTTGAATAACGTTGTAACGAGCGTTATTGCCGTTGAAGGCAACGGTTTTGTGCGCGAATACGCCGGCGGATACGACGATTACCTTCGTCAGCGGGTTGCTCCTGAATGGGAAAAGTCGGCTGTTGAGGCGGTTAAACCCAAGCCGGTTATTGCAGAAAAGCCGCAAAGCGAAAAGAATAAACTGACGTACAAGGAAAAAATCGAATTGGAAAAAATTCCCGGTCTGGTTGAGGCGTTGGAAGCCCAAATTTCCGAAATCGATTCTTTGATGTCGTCCGCGAACTTTTTTCAGTCGGCAGCCGAAAAAATCGTCGAAACAACGCATCGTCGAGATAATCTCCAAGCCCAGCTGGACGCCTTGTACGTTCGATGGGAGCAGTTGGAAGATAAACAATAATCTGAAAGATTGTATATTATGGTTAAAACAACAGACTTTATAGAAATCGTAACCACCTGTCCGAATAAATCCACAGCAGAGAAAATCGGACGGATTTTGGTCGAAAAGCGTTTAGCGGCCTGCGCACAGCTATCGGAAAAGGTCGAAAGTATCTATCGTTGGAAAGGTGAAATCGAAACGAATCAGGAATTTTACTGCGTTCTCAAGACCCGGCTGTCCAATTTTGATACCATCGCCGCGATTATTGAACAAAATCATCCGTATGAAGTCCCAGAAATAATCGCCCGTCCGATAGCAGCGATCAACGCCTCGTATAAAAAATGGCTAAATGAGAACTGCTGATTGTTTACTGTTTCCACTTGAAATTTTCCGGTCTGTATTATCCTAAACCAGCCGTTTCATTTCGCCTTACCCTATAGAACAAGGGTTGTTTGATTTTGGTCAGGCAAAATCAAAACGGCGTCGAGGGAAAAATCCAGGACGTCATAGTATAAGTAACCGATAACAAATTAACATCGCTATATATTTGTCTTTGAAATGATATATTTAACTGTAGATTCCGTTCGCAAGCATTTTCGGGAAGACCCTGTTTTGATGAATGTTTCCTTTGAACTTCGTCCGGGGGAACGAATCGGTCTGGTTGGTCCCAACGGAACGGGTAAAACCACGCTTTTGAAAATAATCGCCGGCAAGGAAGAGGCCGACGGGGGCAAGATCGAATTTCATCCCTCTATTACGATGGGATATTTGGAACAGCAGCCGGACTATTCCGCCGGGCGAACGCTGCAGGAAGAGGCGCAATCAGTAGCTAAACAAATGGCGACGCAGACCGATGAATCCCAGCGAAAGCGGCTGGCGGACCGGTACGATCATTTGCAAACGCTGCTTCATACCCAAGACGCCTATAATCTGGATTACAAGGTCGATAAAGTTCTCGCGGGGCTAGGCTTTGCCCGAAGTCAGTTTGATACCCTCGTCGAACAACTTTCAGGAGGTGAACAAAATAGACTAATGCTAGCCAAGTTACTCCTGGCCCAGCCAGATGTCATGCTTTTGGACGAGCCGTCTAACCACTTGGATATTGAGGCAACCGAATGGCTGGAAGATTTTCTGGTATCCAATCAGGCATCGGTTCTGGTTGTCAGCCACGATAGATATTTTCTCGATAAAACAACAACCCGAACGTTGGAACTGTTTCGTGGAACGGTAGATTCGTACGCCGGTAACTTTTCCGCCTATTGGGTTCAGAAGGCCGAACGGCTGGCTGTCGAAACGAAAACGTTTGAACGTCAGCAGGAAGAAATTGAGAAAGCGAAAGATTTTATTCGTCGGAATCATTACGGCGTAAAAGCGGCGCAGGCGGAAGACAGACGCAAAAAACTCGAACGAATTGAGCTGGTTCCTCCGCCGCGGACGATTGAAGTTCCTTCAATGGGATTTGCCAAGCCCAGCCGGGCGGGCGATGTTCCTCTGAAAGCCTCTCATTTAACCAAAAGTTACGATCGTCCGTTGTTCAAAAATCTGTCGTTTGAAATCCAGCGCGGTCAGCGATGGGGAATTATCGGTCCCAACGGAGCGGGGAAAACGACCCTGCTGCGATGTCTGCTCGGACGCGAAACGCCCGATGCCGGCGAATCCAAATTCGGGCAAGGCGTTAAGCTCGGCTATTTCGATCAGCAACTCCATGAAGTCCCCGACGACGCGAGGGTTATCGATTCTATAATTCCTCCAACGGAAGAACTGGTTAGAACCGGAGAAAGTAAGGGCGGATTCAAGCCTCCCCAGCGGGATTTCGACGAACCGAAACGCCGTTCCATGCTGGCGCGATTCGGACTGGTCGGCGATCAAGTATTTCAAAAAGTCAGCAGTCTGTCGGGAGGAGAACGGTGCCGGGCTGCGATGGCGCGTTTATGCGCTCTGGACGCCAACTTCCTAATTCTCGACGAACCGACGAACCATTTGGATTTATGGGCTCGCGACGGCTTGGAGAAGTCCTTGAAAAGTTTCGACGGGACGGTTTGGAGCATTCACTCACCCAGTTTGAAGGAACGGTTTTGTTTGTCAGCCACGACAGATATTTTATCAATCAAACGGCAGATCATTTGCTGGTTGTCGAGCCGGACGGTATTCGGATTGTCGAAGGGAATTACGATATGTATCAGCTACTCAAAAAAAACTGCTACGAATCGGATTCTTCTCAAAAGACAAAGGCGGTTGCCAAAACGCCGTCCAAGCCGGATTCGCGCAAGGTAGACGTTCCGAAAAAGAAACGCAAATTCCCTTATAGAAAGTTAAGCGAAATTGAAGACGATATTTCTCAGCATGAACAAATAATCGCCGACTTGCAAGAGAAGCTGATTGATCCAGCCGTTCTTCGGGACGGAAACGCGGTAAAACAAACGCAAGGCGAATTGGCTGACGCGCAAAAGCAGCTGGATTATTTAATGGAGCATTGGGAAGAAGCCTCCGAGTTAAACTGGTGATTTCACCGGATTACCTGGCGATTTGAATACCAAAACTACGCTTTTTTAGCAGCTATTTTTTGCTGATTTCGACAGATTATTCGCCGATTTGAATACCGCTCGCATTAAATCGTTTCCGAAAATTCAGGGGAGAGAGAAAATAACGGGAACAAATATATTAATCCCTATCCCCGAATTTTTGCGGACGAGGACATCCGCGCTCCGTTTGTGTATCCGGTCAATGCGGTTTTCAAAATCAGCGATATTCAGCGACCGGGGACGACCAGAGAAAGGCGAGGACGCCTTCCAGCATCATATACATCAGTTCAACAATATATTCTAAATTAACCTTAATAATTTTCTTCGTGAACTTCGTGGCTTCGTGTCTTCCCGTTAATAACCAGAACAGTATACTGCGTTAAAAGGCACCGCTCTCGACGGTCTGTTTAAGAGAATTATAATAGTCTTTTACCGCCGGCATGGAACCGTATTGGGAAACCGTATACGCAGCCGCGTGATTTGCTATCGACAGGGTTATTTCGGGAGATAGCTGATTGAGAAATCCATATATCAACCCGGCGGTAAACGCATCCCCTGCCCCAACGCTATCGGCGGACGAACAAGGCGAAATCGGAACTCCCGGAAGAATAATACTGTCATCCTGCGTATACAAAGAGCAACCATTCTTCCCGGAAGTAAAGCAAACAGCGGGAATATCAAAGTTGTTACGAATTGCCTGAGCGTATAATTTACCCGGCTGGGATATTCCTAATCCCATTTCATCAGAAAACGTTTCCGCTTCTTCCTCACTGATTTTTAGCAGCCAAGTGCTAAACAACGCCCGTTCAATCCATTTCCGATAGAAATAGGGCTTACGCAAATTCACGTCAAAAACAATCAGAGCGGTTTCGGGCAAGCCGCATAAAACACAGTCTAACGTATTGCGGGAGGTATCGCTGCGCTGCGCAAGAGTTCCGAAACAAAAGGCATCGATTGAACTCAACGATTCCGACCATTGATCTGTAAAAATCATGTTATCCCACGCTACATTTTCATGAATATTATACCGGGGAGACTGCGGATTACTCACGTCAACGTCAACCGTTGAAGTCGGTAAACTATCGTCGATTTGAATATACCGGGTATCGACGTTGTTATCATCGAGATATTTAACCAGTTCTTTTCCCAGCGGGTCGTTTCCGACGCGGGAGAAAACGCGGGAATTTAATCCCCATTGAGCGGCATGATACGCAACGTTCGCCGGCGCGCCTGCCGGACGCCGGGACGTACCAACGCAGTCCCAAAGCAGTTCGCCCATTCCTACAATATTTTTGTTCATCAGTAACTTTCT
>CAYZMZ010000271.1:0-5254 GCA_964479655.1 uncultured Planctomycetaceae bacterium | reverse complement strand
TCTTACGCGATAACGGGATTGAGTTGTTTTGCTCAGAATAATCCAGAGCAGCAAATAGAAATTTTTCAATTATCTCAAGAAATCCTTTGTAACGTGAAACAGGAGCACGAACCGTCTAAAAAAGCCCCAAACATCCCTAAAAGAGGTACAAATACAGCGTTAAAGAAGAAAATTTTTTCTTATTCCTTCTGACAGGACTTGACAACGGCAATCGCTCCGTTTACAATATGGAAAAATAGACGTAAATGTAAAGGGTGCAATTCGTCTTTGCCGTATTGTTTTGTCCTTGAAATAGCCGCAATGCTATATTGTCTTGCCATTTCATTTTACATTAAATTTTTGTTTATATCCCGATTTTTGAAAAGCTCAATGAAAAACAAATTAATTCTTTCGTTTATTTTACTATGCGCCAGTTTTGTCTACGCGCAGACAGATTCGGTTCCTGCTGACCCGGTGCAGGCGGCTTCCAATTCGACCGTAAAAACTATCGCGGACGAATCCGACGCTCCAACGGCGTTCATTCCATGGCAAAAGATTCTCCAGCAGCCGGACGAGTGGTTTTCTTCTTCCCAAGGCGAACAAACGCTGGAAAATATTCTTTCCTGGCAAACACCGTATGGCTGCTGGCCGAAAAACGTCGATACCTCCGCATATCGCTTTATCGGGGATAAATCCAAGCTGCTCAATACTATCGATAACGATGCGACGGTTGGTGAAATTCGGATTCTAGCCCGTGCCTATACGCTCACCAAGCAGGAAAAATTCAAAACAGCGGCGGAAAAAGCAATTACAGACCTGCTGGATAATCAGTATCCCTCCGGCGGGTGGCCGCAACGATTCCCTTTTAATCCCCGCTGGTATCATAAGTACATCACTTTTAACGATTCCGCGATGGTAAACGTATTGTACCTGTTTCAGGAACTGCCTGATTCCCCCGATTTCGCGTTTCTTTCTCCCGAATTGCAGCAAAAAGCCGCGGTGAGTTTACAAAAAGGGATCGAATGTATACTTAAATGTCAGATACGAATCGACGGCGTTTTAACCGGCTGGTGCGCACAGCACGATCCTGAAACGTATCAGCCTCGTCAAGGGCGGGCGTTTGAGCCGATTTCTATTTCCGGGATCGAAACCGCGAATAATCTGCTGTTTTTAATGACGATTCCCCATCCAAGTCCGGAAATTGTGCAGTCTGTTGAGGCTGGCGTTAAATGGCTGGAAGAAAACAAACTTTTCGTGAAAGAAGAAACGCGGGGCGATGATAAAGTGGTTGTTCCGACAGAACCCAACGATCCGTATTGGGCAACCTTTTACGAAATCCCGACCTGCAAGCCGATATTTTCAGATCGAACCAGTGAAATCTACTATTCTTTGGATAAAATCTCTCACGAAAGACGAAACGGCTACCGTTGGTACAGCCGCCCAGGTCAGAGGACACTTAAAGAGTATACAAAATGGCGTATTAAACATTTCAACACTAATACAGAACCTGCCGTTTCTGGTACGTCCTCAAACCAGTAACGCGAATAACGCCGTTTTGATTTTCGCCCCATAAGTTTAAATCAATCCTTGTTTTATCAACCGGGGAGAAATAGAACAGCTGGTTTATGAAAACATAAATCAGGAAATTTTAAAAGAAAACAGTATATCAAGTGAAAACAGTTTATAAGCCGCATCAAATTTAATACTATGAATATTTACGGTATCGGAACGGATATTTCTGAAATATCCCGAATTGAAGAAATGCTTGCCCGGCACGGGGAAACGTTTAAATCCATGACTTTTACGCCGACGGAAATCGGCTACTGCGAAAGTCGAAAAATGTATAGCGAAAGCTACACCGGACGTTGGTGCGCCAAAGAGGCGATTCTAAAAGCCTTGGGAACCGGCTGGTCAAATGGAATCAAATGGACAGACATGGAAATAAGAACACTTGTATCCGGTCAGCCGGTAGTTGCAGTCGGCGGAATGGTGGCGCAAATGGTTCGAGAACTGGGGATTTCCGATATTCTGATTACCCTTTCCCATTGCAAAACGTACGCAACCGCGACGGCGATTATTATTACCGATTCCGAAAAAGAATTTGATCCCCAACGAATTTTGCGATAATCAAAAAAACGGCTATACTATGACTACTTGATTTTTTCTCTTGACGTCGTTTTGATTCCGCCCAAACAGAATAAAACAACCTTTTGCTTTATTGATGGGGCGAAATGAAACGACTGGGGGTTTGTTATTCAAACCGGAAAAACTCAAGTGGAACCAGTATATAACGAATCAACCACGGATTTTTCAAAATTTATCCTCTTTTTCTTGTTTTTTTCGTCCATCATGTTTATTCCCGCCTATATTGTAATTCATTCAAGGAGAATTATCCATGTTTTTCCCTACCTTAAACAAGATTCTGGCTGTTTTAACGCTTTGCGCAACGGTATCGCCATTTTATTCCGTCTGGGCACAAAGCCCCGAATCAACGCCGGATACGTTTCAGCAGCAACTTGTCAACGACTGGCAGCTTCAGGATTTTCAGGCAATCAATCAATCCGGAAGTTTCAAATTTTCGGATGTTTTCAAATCGCAAACCAATTCAGACTTGGAACAAGCTCTGGTTTCGCATGTTTTTTCTGCGTTAAAAGACAAAGGCGAATCCTTCAAATCGGCGTTTGAATCGCTTAAATCCGTTTCAGGAAACGATTCTCGCTGGTTGGAACTATATACAAAAGCCTGCTATCAGCGGCGATTGGAACGATTGCAGATTGTTAATCAGACTTCTCCCAAAATCGTGTTTACCAAACATTATAATATGGGCGGCTCTCATTACGCCTATACCGAGGGGCTTTCAGACGCCGCTGCGGAGCGGAATTTTAAGCCCGGTTCGCAATTATGCCTTTTGGAAATAAACGATAAGGGCGACTGCACTGAAACGGTATTACTAGAAGATAAAAACGGCGTAATTCGAGATCCCGACGTTTCTTTCGACGGCGATTATATCGTTTTCGCATGGAAAAAATCCGATCGGCTTGACGATTATCATTTGTACAAGATGGAATTAAGTTCAACTAACAACAACGCTCAGCCGTCCGATTCCTCGCCCGCTATTACGCAGCTTACCTTTGGCTTAGGCTACGCCGATTACGAACCGTGCTGTTTGCCTGAGGGCGATATTATCTTTAATTCAACCCGCTGTATTCAATCGGTTGACTGCTGGTTTACCGAGGTTTCAAACCTGTATCGAATTAACAAAGACGGAAAGTTTTTACGTCGGGTTACTACCGATCAAGTTCACGATAACTATCCCACCTTAACCGAAAAAGGCAACGTCATTTATACCCGCTGGGATTACAATGACCGCGGTCAGATATTTCCGCAGGGATTGTTTCAGATGAGTTTAGACGGTTCCGGTCAGACGGCCGTCTACGGCAACAACAGCTGGTTTCCTACGTCGATTCTTCACGCACGCGGAATTCCCGGTACCGGAAAAATGCTATGCGTATTTAGCGGACATCATTGCCGTCAGCGCGGCAAACTGGGAGTTATAGACCCGCGTTTGGGTTCTGAAGAAGCAACCGGCGCGAAGTTAGCCGCTCCGATGCGGGATACAGAACCTGCACATATAGACAGTTACGGTCAAAACGGCGAGCAGTTCTGCTATCCTTATCCGCTTACCGAAAACGATTGTCTGGTCGCCTATCGTCCCAATCCGAATGGCGATCAAAAAGATTCAGACCCGTTCTCCATTTTTTATATGGATATGGACGGCAACCGCGAATTATTAGCCTCCGATCTCGATCAATCCTGCAATCAGCCGATTGCCTTGAAGGCGAAAGAACTGCTCTTTGAACGTCCTTCTCAAAGCGATCCGACGCTGGATTATTCCACGTATTATGTACAAAATGTATTTATCGGTCCCGGCTTGGAGGGAATCGACCGAAAGCAGGTTCGTTCTCTGCGGGTTGTTGAACTTCAATTTCGTCCTTTTGCGATTGGACAAAATAATAACGGCGGTCCGGCAGGCGGAGCGTTGGTTTCTTCCCCGATTTCTATCGGAAACGGCAGTTGGGATGTCAAACGGATTTTAGGCGAAACGCCGATTTATGAAGACGGTTCCGCTTGTTTTACCGTTCCGCCCCGTACGCCGGTTTACTTCCAGGTAATCGATACAAACGGACAGGTTATTCAATCGATGCGGTCTTGGAGTTCACTTCAGCCGGGAGAACGATTTTCCTGTTTAGGCTGCCATGAAGATAAAAACATGGGTACACGAATTAACGTTGCCCGTGGAATTACTCAGGCAATGCGTCGCGGAGCGCAGCCGCTAACCCCGTTCTACGGAAGCGATCAGCCGTTTTCGTTTGCCAAACAGATTCAGCCGATTTTGGACAAACACTGTATAAAATGCCATGACAATCCCAATCGGCGGCCTCCGTTTATAGTAAAAGACAATTCGACATCTGCGGAAAATTCAAATGAACACCCGTACAGTTTACTTTCTACTCCCATTGAAGATCAAACCGCGTTACGAGTTTGGTCAACGTCCTACTGGAATTTAACCGCCTGTAAAGACACCAAAAAGGCCGACGGGCATCAAACCCCGGTTGTTAATTGGGTAAACGTTCAAAGTGCCCCGCCGATGTTCAAACCGTATTCTTTCGGCAGTGCGGAAAGTAAACTCTGTTCGATGTTTAGCGGCAATAAACCGCATAACGACGTGCAGCTGTCGCAGGAAGAAAAAGATAAAATCGCGGCTTGGGTCGATTTAGCCGTTCCGTATTTTGATACCTATAATTCAGATACGCTTTGGTCTGAAAATCAAAAGTCCGCTGCAAATCGTCTGATTGCCAAACGGAATAAAATGACGCAGTTGGATACGGATAATTTCGCAGCCTGGCTTAAATCGCAATCCCATCGCAGAAAATCGGATAAAGCCGAAACGCCAATTGCCGATTCCGCCAATCCATACCGCAACGTTGCTCTCCATGCAACCGCCTCCAGCAACAGCGTTTATCACAACGAAGATTGTTTCAAAGCCGAAAACGCGGTTAATGGAAATAAAAACAGCAAGGGACACGGAAAGGATTTCCCCTCCTGGGGACCCGACAAAGACGCAAAAGACCTCTTTCTGAATATTGATTTCGGACGTACAGTTAAAATCGATCAGATGGTTGTTTATTTACGGTCGGATATTCCGCATGATGGATATTTCAAGGAATTTCTCGTTAAGTTCAGCAACGGAGATTACAAAGTAATTCATTTGGAA
>CAYZMZ010000270.1:2099-5255 GCA_964479655.1 uncultured Planctomycetaceae bacterium | reverse complement strand
CGAACAGGACGATAAAACCAGCGGTATTCTATCTCTCGTAAACCCCTACGGGGTTGGCGAGTTTTTTTGTTCTACGTTCTACCACTCGAAAACGCCTAAAGGCGTAAAGATCGCGCCACCGAGTCAAGCGGTATCCTGAAGTAGCGCGAATCACGATTCACCGGAACGAGTTTTTTTCGGAACCGTCGGGAGCAAGCTCCCTTGTGAAAGCGGGAGCAAGCTCCACGCACTCCAAACCGCTACTCTAAACCTTCATTCAATACGGGGTGGGGTAATCACCCCAAGCCCGCGTCTGGTTTAATCGACGTTTTTAATACCCATTAAGAACTCCATGTTGGACTGGGTTCGCGAAAGTTTAGAAAGTAACATTTCCATCGCGTCGCATGGATTTAACTCGGCTAACGCACGTCGAAGTAACATGATTTTACCGGCTTCCTCTTCCGACATGAGCATCTCTTCACGTCGAGTGCCGGAGGCGTTGATGTCTATCGCCGGCCAAATTCGCCGGTCTACCAAGGAGCGATCCAGCACAATTTCCATGTTACCGGTTCCTTTGAACTCCTCGAAAATAACCTCGTCCATTCGGCTGCCCGTATCGACTAAAGCGGTAGCAACAATCGTAAGAGAACCGCCCTCCTCGACGCGTCTGGCAGAGCCGAAAAACCGCTTCGGATTTTGCAGCGCATTCGCATCTACTCCACCTGACATGATTTTACCGCCTGCCGGGCATTCCGCATTCCATGCCCGCGCAAGACGGGTAATAGAATCCAGGAAAATCAGAACATCTCGACCGTATTCTACCATTCGTTTGGCTTTTTCCAAAACCATTTCCGAAACTTGAATATGCCGCGACGAGGTTTCGTCAAACGTTGAACTGATTACCTCGCAGTTGGGACCTTTGACCTGACGCTCCATGTCGGTTACTTCTTCTGGACGCTCGTCAATCAAAAGCATAATCACGTATAAATCGGGGTAATTTTTCAGAGCCGCCATTGCCATTTTCTGCATTAAAATGGTTTTTCCCGCTCGCGGAGGACTGACAATAAGCGCACGCTGACCAAATCCCAACGGGGTGATTAAATCGGTTACCCGCGTATTGAGTTCGTCTGAGGTTGTTTCCATTAAAATACGATCGGTGGGATGAATCGCGGTTAAATCGTCAAATTCTTTATGATGAATTAACTCGTTGGGTTCCCGATAGTTGATTGCTTCCACCCGAAGGAGGGCAAAATAGCGTTCGTTTTCTTTCGGAGGACGAATTTGCCCCGAAATGGTAACGCCGTTTTTCAAGCCAAAACGACGAATTTGACTTGGAGAAACGTAAATATCATCAGGACAGGAAATATAATGGTAGTCGCTGGAACGGAGAAAACCAAATCCGTCCGGCAGAATTTCCAAGGTGCCTTCTCCGTAAATTAAACCGTTGAGTTTAATTCGTTCCTTGAGAATACGGAAGATTAAATCTTGCCGCTGCGCTCCTTGTTCGTCTACAACGTCTAAATTTTCATCACGCGCAACGGAAATCAGCTCTTGCATGGACAGCTTTTGCAAATCTGCCATGTTATTGTAATTTGTCTGGCGCAATTTCTTATAGATTTTATCGAACTCGTCCTCGGACGGCTTGCCGTGATTGATTTCTTCGGCTAGTTCTTCTGCAATGGACAGCGGCTCGTCTTCCAAGTTGATTGGGTCGTCCATCAACAAGG
Organism: uncultured Planctomycetaceae bacterium; assembly: GCA_964479655.1. Classification (GTDB taxonomy): domain Bacteria; phylum Planctomycetota; class Planctomycetia; order Pirellulales; family Thermoguttaceae; genus RUG11551. Next base: position 3,549 of record CAYZMZ010000270.1, on the reverse strand, counting down.
ATTTATCCATTTCGTTAGTATTAACCTCGAAGGGTTTCGGCTTACGCGGAGCACGAGGCTGTTCCTGATTTTGCTCCGATGGATTTAACATGCTGCCGCTGCTATAGGAAGAGTAATAGCGACCGCCTAAGGGACGATTTACGTAGGGTTTATTGTACCCGTAACTGTAGGGTTTCCGATCGTTATTGTAACCCCGATTGTCGGAATTGTAACCTCGGTTATCGTTATTATAACCCCGATTGTCGGAATTGTAACCTCGGTTATCGTTATTGTAGCCCCGATTATCGGAATTGTAACCTCGGTTGTCTGAATTATAACCCCGGTTATCGGAATTGTAGCCGTTGTTGTAACCGCGATTATTATCGTAATTGCGGTCTGAACCATATCCGCGATTTTCGTAAGGCTTGTTGCCCGAATAACCGCGGTTATCATCTCGCGTAGCGCGTTTACCAAACGGATAACGATTATCGCCGGAACGATTATGCGAGTTCGGCTCGTCGGTAAATGAACCAAGCGAAAGCGTTTTCGGATTGGATAAATCCAGTACTTTTGACTTATTTTTTCGCGTGAATTTACTCAACGGCTGACCGAATCCCTCAAGACGAATGGGGAGTTCAGTATTGGTTTCCAGAATTTGATCAATTTCTTCATCAGTTACGTTTTCTGGATTGTTTTCTGTAACGTTTTCGGAATAATCCGAGTTTGAATTGGTAGGGTCTTCAATCATAATGATAGCCTCCTGTTTGATAAGGAGAGAAGCTAACGGTCAAAATCTAAAACATGAAAATACAGGGTTAAACGAGTGCCTTACAAAGGCGGTGGTGGGGGTTTGGCTAAGCCAGCTTTAGGGATTTTTACACGGTATCTGTTACATCTTCCACATCAATTATCCGTATTATAACACCTTTTACCGTTGTTACAAGGCGGGGATTATTATATTTTTTCCGATTTTTTTTATTTTAGACAGGCAAGACAGAGTCTATTTTCGGTTGGAATAGATCGGGATTGGGAAACGGGGATTGGGAAACGAAGAGCGATGGACGGAGAATTGGGCGAAAAGGGGAAATCAGGGCGACAAATACGTCGCCCGACAGGACGCAGGGGCAGAATTAGCGTTTTCCCTTATTTTTCAACCTTGCAGATTTCAAGCACCCATTCCAGGGTTGCCGCCATTTCTTCTAAACTTGCCCATTCCAAATAGGAATGAACGTTATGTTGACCGCTGGTTAAATTGGGTGTAGGCAATCCCATTTCAGTTAAACGGGAACCGTCTGTTCCGCCGCGGACAATTTGCATGTTTGGCTCAATTCCCTGTTTTTGCAAGGCAGTCTTCGCTCTTTGAACCGCTTCGGGATGCTTTTTCAGTTCCTCTCCCATGTTTCGATATTGATAAACCGACGTTACGTCGATTTTCAAACCGGGATATTCCTTTTCCAGCGAACTGGCAATA
>CAYZMZ010000270.1:0-2089 GCA_964479655.1 uncultured Planctomycetaceae bacterium | reverse complement strand
TTTCGAAATGGTATGACTGTTGTCAGACCGCTTTATGCTGCTTTTCTTGCTTTAGCAGTTCCTTTAGTTTTATAATTTTCAATAGAATTAAGAAACAATAAATAACATTCCAAGTCATGTGTATTAAAGCTACGCAGGATAAACTTGATTATCGCCGTTTCTACAGAGGCGTTTAATTCAACCGGGTGAATAAATCCATCGCGTGAATCGGTCGTTTCAGGAGACAGACGTTTGGAAGGAAGGTCGGCAATAACACGGGAGGCAATTTTTATCGCGTTGATCATTTTTCCCTTGGCAATAGACGGGTGGATATTTCTGCCGTGAATTACCATGGTAACCATGTCTGCGGAAAAGGTTTCAACGTCAATTCCGTATACGCCCGAACTATCTAAAGTATACGCGAAATCAGCCTTGATTTTATTTAGATCGACGTGGTCTACTCCCCGTCCGAGTTCTTCATCGCAGGTAAAACAGAGACGGATTTCTCCATGCGGAATTTGCGGATTAGACGTTAATATTCTAGCTAATTCCATAATAATGGCAACGCCGGTTTTATCGTCTGCTCCTAATAACGTTGTTCCGTCTGAGGTAATAATCGTATTCCCTTTTTGAGCGGCTAAATCCTGATTATCGCGTGGAGAAAGTACCTTGCTGGAATCGCCGGAAAAAACGATGTCTTCCCCGTTATAAGAGGAAATAATCTGCGGAACAACCGGTCCGGTTGGAACATCGGGCGAGGTATCCAGATGCGCGCAAAAACAAATTACCGGCTCCGAACTGGTTACCGTCGCAGGAATCGTTGCGTAAACAATCCCCTGCTCCGTTTGACAAACCTCAGACAGACCGAACTGAAGAAGCTGATCTGCCAGTAATTTCCCCAGCTGCAATTGTCCTGCCGAACTGGGAGCGTTAAGCGGGGATTCACAAGCACCGGTATCTATTTGTACATACTGTAAAAAACGTTTTAGTAATTCTTCTTTATTAATCATTGAATTTATTTTCAGTATAAAACGGTTATTTTTTCATTTCTTTTACCGCAACAAAACTCATTCTTAATTCATGAAGTACGCGTTCCAGCATGGCGGTTTCTTCGTCGGTTAGATTGCCCTTGGTTTTTTCTTCGATAACTTCAAGCGAGGAAATAAGATACTGCGCTACGGTCAAATTGACTTCCTGCGTCGGCTGACCGGGAATATTCAAAATTCCCATCGAAACCATGGCTTGAGAAGACAGCATGCTGATTAACAACTCCATCGAAGCGGGAGGTAAGTTTTTTACGTCTGACATAATACTTATTAAAGGGTTAAATGATTAAAGTTAAATGATTAAAATTGATAGGGTTACAAAATAAACTGGTTCCACTTGACTTTTTTCGGTTTGAATAGCAAACAGCAGTCGTTTCATTTCTCCCCCCTCAATAAAACAAAGGGATTGTTTTATTCTGTTGGGGCGAAATCAAAACGACGTCGCCAGGAAAAATCAGGCAGCCATAGTATAACCTGCTCAATACGGTAAATTCAATATAACAAATTCGTCTACTTAACAATACTCTCAATTTTACCAGACTGGAAAATGGTTGTAACGGTATCGCCGGAGCTAACCTGTTGCGCCGATTTTATTACGTTTCCCTGTTCTGTTAGGGTAACTGAATACCCGCGGGAAAGCGTATGAAGAGGCGAAAGGGATTCCATTCTTCCCGCCAGTTTTTCCATTTTATGAGTAATATTGATCGTATTTTGTTTCACAGCGTGATTGATTGCCCACTGTAATTCGTCCAGCTGCTGGGTACGGAACTCAATTCCATCAAAAGGACGCTCAAAAACGCGATGATGGGCTAAATTTTCCCAACTTTGCCGGGACAACCGCACTCGATTAACCAGCCCCATTTTAAGCCGTTGCTGATATTGATTGAGTTGTTTCTGATACATAAGTGTATCAGGCGATACTCGTTCAGCAGCCTCGGTTGGAGTTAAAGCGCGTAAGTCGGCGGCGAAATCGCACAGGGTAACGTCTACCTCATGCCCAATGGCAGAAACGGTAGGAATACGGGACGCGGCTACGGCTTGGACGACTATTTCCTCGTTAAAGG
>CAYZMZ010000269.1:1158-5119 GCA_964479655.1 uncultured Planctomycetaceae bacterium | reverse complement strand
GTATTCCCGTATTCCCGTATTCCCGTATTCCCGTATTCCCGTATTCCCGTATTCCCGTATTCCGTATTCCCGTATTCCGTTGAATTTTTCCCTGTAAAAATTAGAAAAAGCAAAAAAGAAAAAATATGTCAATTCCAGAATTTTGTCTGTCGTTTGAACGCCCGATTTATGAATTGGAATCGAAAATAAGCGATTTGGGTGAAAAGCCCCATTCCTCTCCAGAAATGCGGGAAACACTCAATCGATTGCGTCGAGAATTGATTGAATTAAAGAAAAACGTTTATGCGAACTTAACTCCGTGGGAAACGGTAGAAACAGCGCGTCATCCAGAACGCCCCTTAGCAGGGGATTACATTAATTTGTGTTTTGATGAATTTGTGGAATTGCATGGAGATCGATTTTTCGGGGACGATCACGCGATAAAAACCGGCTGGGCGAAGCTGGACGGTCAAAAAGTGATGGTTATCGGTCAGCATAAAGGTCGAGGTATTCAGGAAAAGAACGCGTGCAGTTTCGGCTGTCCTCACCCGGAAGGGTATCGCAAGGCGATGCTGAAAATGAAAATGGCGGCGAAATTTCACATGCCGATCATTTGCTTTATAGATACGCCCGGAGCGTGGCCGGGAATCGATGCCGAACAACGAGGTCAGGCGTGGGTGATTGCCGAATCCATGTTTTTGATGTCGCAATTGGCGACCCCGGTAATTTGCGTAGTAATAGGAGAAGGCGGCTCCGGCGGTGCGCTGGCTATCGGCGTGGGAGATCGGTCGGCGATGCTCGAAAATTCCTATTATTCTGTAATCAGTCCGGAAGGGTGCGCAGGTATTTTATGGAAAAGCGGCGAATACAAGCGGGAAGCGGCGTCGTCGTTAAGTTTAACGGCTAAAGACCTCAAACGGCTAAAAATCGTGGACGATGTTATTCCCGAGCCGCTGGGCGGAGCGCACCGGGACGTACCGCTGACGGCGTCGAACTTAAAATTGTATCTGAAAACGACGCTGAAAGAATTACAGCGTATAGCGCCCGCCGAATTATTGGACAAGCGATACGCGAAATTCCGCGCCTTCGGTGAGTATATCGAAACGGGAGAATCCGCCGCGCTGACAGCAGACCGGTCAGCCGAACAAGGCGAAGCGGTTTCCGTGTAACCCCTCCCCCCTGCTTTTGCATTGGCTGGGTATACTATGACTACTTGAATTTTCCTATTGACATCGTTTTGATTTCGCCTCCGTAGGAATAAATAATTGCAGTTTTACGGATTATGACGAAATGAAACGACTGGTTTATAAAAATATAAACCGGAAAAACTCAAGTTGACATGGTATAAATTATTATTGAATTGCAGGAGGGTAACGATTTTATTGAGGAATATTCGGGGGGGGTATTCTGTTGAGTGTTTCTGTGTTTATTGTGTATTTATTTATTTAGGAGAAAGTGTACTATGAGTAACGATTATAATCCGGGTTTACCAGGCGGTGAATCAGCAGGAAGTCCGATAAGAGCGGAAATAATTTCGTCTTCTCCGTCTAATTCCGCGGTCTATTCAACCGGCGGGGCGTCGATACGGGGTTCGGGGAGTGCGTGGAAAATCATTTTGGTTCTCCTGTTGTTGTTTGTGCTGTTTATATCGATTCTGTTTAATTTTGTCTGCCTGATTGCGTGTGCGGTCAATTCGTCGGAGGGCACTTCGCGGCACAGCCGGATTAAAGAAGAGTATTATTCGGGCGATTCTGCCAGTCAAGCCAAGATTGCTATTCTGACTATAGACGGGGTCATTGATTCCGGCGAAGATTACAAAGACGTAATAGACAAGGCGGGGGAAGACGCATCGGTTAAAGCGGTGGTTTTGCGCGTTAATTCGCCCGGCGGATCGGTTTCCGGGTCGGATTATATTCTTCATCGGCTTAACGAGTTAGGCAAGAAAAAGCCGATAGTCGTTTCGATGGGTTCTTTGGCTGCCAGCGGGGGATATTATGTTTCCATGGCAGTCGGAAAAAGAAAAGATACGATCTTTGCCGAGCCGACGACTTGGACCGGGTCTATCGGGGTGATTATTTCCCGGTACGATGCGTCCGAATTATTTTTGGATAAATTAGGGGTAAAAAACGACCCGATTAAAAGCGGTGCCATGAAGGGCATCGGATCGGTGCTTGAGCCGTTGACCGAACAGCAGCGCCGGGTTCTGCAAAATTTAGTCGACGATGCCTTTGCCCGATTTAAGGATATTGTCAAGCAAGGGCGTCCGCGCTACGTTAAAAATCCCGACGAGTTGGATAAACTGGCTACCGGTCAGGTTTATTCTGCCAATCAAGCTTTGAAAAACGGTCTGATTGATAGAATTGGATTTCTGGACGATGCGATTGACCGGGCGGCGGAATTAGCCAAGCTGGACAGCGCCCATGTTGTTGAGTACACGTATCGGGAAACCTTGCGCGATTTGCTTTTTTCGATGCAGTCGCAATCCCAGGCGGGAATTGCCTTAGACCTGAAAACGCTGTTGAATTTGTCGATCGCCCCGAAAGCCTATTATATTTGGACGAACTAAATTACTTCCCAGGGAATAGGGAATAGGGAATAGGGAATCCAATCCCCAGTCCCCAGTCCCCAGTCCCCAGTAAGCAAATTCGAGATAATTGATATTCATAAATTAACGTTTGATTTAAACCATGTCAGATTACAGTCCCTACCAACAAAAAGTTATTCATCGATATTACGAAAATCTGGATACGATTTCCATTCAAAAGCTCGGCGGCTTGGTTGCTGATTTATACCTGTCGGAAGGCAAAAAGCGTCAAAAACTATGGGATCGCGCCAAAGCTGCGATGGAGAACGCGCACGTACCCGCCAGCCGAATCGACGCGATTTTAGACAGCGATTCTCCTGAAATGCTTGCCAAACTGGTCAGTGAGCTGTCCGGAAAAATATGATGTGTACTTCTAACCAGTAATTTCGTAAGACAGCCGTTTTTTAGCAAGCCATGATGGATAAGAAAGCCCGATGGGTAACAATACTGCTGATTTTTACCCTTTTCTTTCTGGAGGGAGCCTATTTGGTTCCCGATACCAACGAGGCGCATTATTTGGGCAAAGCCGCCCGATTTTGGAATCCTCAATACGCGCAGGGCGATTTTCTTCTTTCTACCCCCGACGCGCACGGAGCGTTTGTCTGGCTGTTGGGTTGGCTGACGCTGTTTATGCCGCTTTCGGCGGTTGCGTGGACGGGAAGAATCGGAACGTGGTTTGCGATGGCGTTTTTTTGGCAGAAACTGGCTAGCCGAATTTATCGGGGAGGTTCGGCGTTGGATGTAAAATTACAAAGCGGTTTTGCGATTCTCTCAGCGGGAATATTTGTATCCCTTTTAGCTAACTGTCATTTAGCGGGAGAATGGGTTTTCGGCGGCTTGGAAGCCAAATCTATTGCGTTTGTATTCGTCTTTTGGGGACTGGAAAATCTATGCATCGGCCGCTGGAATCGAGTTTGGATTTTACTGGGATTGGCGAGTCTGTTTCATGTTTTAGTCGGCGGCTGGACGGTTGTTGCGGCTTTGATTACGTACGTAACAGAAATCGTTTTGCCGCGGCGCAAGAGTAAGCAATCGATAAATTCCAGCGAGGGAACAAATTTCAGCGGTATACAAAATTTTGACGAGGGAACAGATTCCAGCGGTACAACAGCCTCTGGGGGTTATAAATCGGTTCTGTGTTTATTGATTGGCGGATTGATTTCTTTGCCGGCGTTGATTCCGGCGTTGCTGCTTAATCAGGGGGCGGATAGCAATACGATTCATACAGCGGGGTTGCTTTATGTTTACCAACGATTGCCGCATCATCTTGTTTTAACCAGCTTGCCGTGGTTGTACATAGTTCGATTCGCTTTGATGGCGGCGGTCTGCTTGGTATTAATCGGGCGGCAGTTGCGGGAAAAAATCCCCAATTTCGCGGCAAACCGATTATCGATTTGG
>CAYZMZ010000269.1:0-1148 GCA_964479655.1 uncultured Planctomycetaceae bacterium | reverse complement strand
TTCCCCGTTCTATCAAACTGAAATGGCGGGATTACTTCGCTTTTACTGGTTTAGATTATCCGACTTCGCGGTTCCGATGGGCGTGGCGTTGTTGGGATTAAATCAAGCGTCAATCGGACTGATTTCAACCCGGAAGACAAAAAAGTGTTTCCCGCGAGTAATTTGGGGGCTGTTTTTTTCTGCCCTGGTCTTGACGGCAGGTTGGCAATTGATGTATAATACTAATCGGTTGTTATTTCCGGTACCTCCGCGTCAATGCGGCATGGCTTCGATAAATTACGCGGCGTGGCGGGACGTTTGCGACTGGGCGAAAAACAATACTCCCCACGGTACGGTTTTTGTGGTTCCGAAAAACGCGCGGACGTTTACCTGGTATTCAGAACGCGGAACGGTCGTCAATTGGAAAGATGTCCCGCAAAATGCGGTCGGATTGATTCAATGGCGTGATAGAATCCGGGATTTTTACGTTCGTCCCAATCCGAATAAGCCGGGGGCTTATTTATGGAACGATACGCTGGTTCTCCAACCGCCTGCCCGTTTAAAAGCGATGGCCAAAAAATACGGAGCTGAATTAATGATTACCAACGCGCGAACTCCGATTGATTTACCTAAAGTATATGAAAATCGGAATTTTACCGTATATTCGCTTCAGTAAATCCCGTATCAGGATCCCGTATCAGGATACCGTATCAGGATACCGTATCAGGATACCGATTTAGGATACCGTATTCCGTATTTCCGCGACTTCCCTGTTTTTTTAGCGGTTGAATATAATAATAGGGTAATACGGTTTTAATACGAGTTGATTGTATACGGTATATTTTACCGTTTATTCCCCTTACGTTTATGTTTTACAAGGGACGTTTTTTTCAAAATTTTGGAATGGGATAAATTACAATGAATTTACTTTTATATTTTATTTGCGCGGGAATTCCGATGCTGGTCGGAATGTTGGCTCAGACCTGGTTGCGGTCGGCGGCAGCAAAGGGGCTTCGTTATCCCACCCAAATATCGGGGGCGGAAGCCGCCAAGCGGATGCTGGATTCGCATGGATTGGGCGACGTGGTTGGCATTCAAATGATTCATGGATTTTTGTCCGATCATTATGATCCGCGCACGAAAATGCTAAATTTAAGCGAAGAGATATA
>CAYZMZ010000268.1:3641-5265 GCA_964479655.1 uncultured Planctomycetaceae bacterium | reverse complement strand
CGCTGGTCGAGATAGTCTTTCCCGGCTCAGCCGGTAAATGAACAGAAATATACGCATATTACCCGCCGCTTTCTTGCCGTTCTACTTTCAACCTGAATGCATAAAAATACACACATATAATTGAACGAATGTACAGAGCGTGTTCTGTGATTCTAAACGCTCCGACCGAGAAATAATCCGGCGGCTAACGCTCCGATTCCGACGAAATTCTGTACAATAATATTGCTCGCCGCCGCGATATACTCACCGCACTCAAGAAGTCGGACGGAATCAAATACAAACGTCGAAAACGTCGTAAAAGACCCTAAAAAGCCCGTTAAAATCAGCAGTTTTATAGGATGCGTTCCAACAAAATAGCGGTCAAGCAACGCAAACGCAATCCCAAAGAAAAAACAACCGAGAATATTTACGCATAAGGTGGCGTAATGAATCGAAGGAAACAGATTGCTAAACAGAATCGTCAGAGTCCAACGGACAAATGCGCCCATCGCCCCGGCAAAAATCACGGCTAACAGATTAATCATATTGCAATTTCCTTCTGTATACGACTTCCTCTTGAAGTATACGGCTTCCTCTTAAAAACACGCTATCGATATTTCGATTTTACGGGAATCCCCTCCCTTTGAAAATAGGCGGCTAAAGGAACCGTCTATTCTTATAAATTACGTTCAATACGGGTTCTACTTGAAATTTTCCGGCTTGTATTATCATAAACCAGCCGTTTCATTTCGTCTTAATCCGTAAAACAGGGAGTTTTATTCCTTCCGTGGCGAAATCAAAACGGCTTCGGCAGGAAAATTCAAGTAGTCATCGTAAAATTATTTTGAACGTCGCACAAGCCCAGAGGTACTTGCCCCCGCTACAACGTATTATTTATTTATCGGGCACTTGAATTGGATCCCCAAAACCGGGTCCCTCGGGTTGCTTTGCCGCCTCTTCTTGTTCTTTTTTCAGAATTTCGGCAGCGCGAGTCTGACTGGCTTTGGTCTCTTCTTCCGAGGTTTGAGTTGAATCCGTTTCGGGCTTACTATTGGTTGACTGCCCCATACTCAGGAAGATTACTAACAATATAACAAGCAACACAACACCGGCCGCAATACCGCCATAAATAATTTTCGTTTGCCCGCTCATCGGGGCGGATTGCGAAGACGATGACTTTTTGGACATCGGTTTTCGTTTTCCTTTCGTCTGACGAGTACCCTGCCCCTTTACCGCCGTACTACTGTTATTGGCGGAAGAGCGGGAAGATGAAACGTTGCTCCCCGAGTTAGACACGGTACTGGATAATCCTAAATCTACGCTTTGGGAACTGGGCAGGAAATCAAAAGATTCCGTCTGCTTTGAAGCGGTGTCCGTCTCCTCACGGGGAACCGTACTGGACCAGACACCTTTTTTAGAACCGCTACCGCTTCCCCCTCCGCTTCCACTTCCGACCGCAGGAATTGCCGAAGCGTTATCCAAAATATTTAATTCCGTGGATTCCGGCGACCAGTTATTCAAATCGGTGAGAATTTCATCCATGCTTTGATAACGATCTTCCGGCTTTTTAGCTTCCATTTTCAAAATAATGTTAGCTAACTCTTTCGGTGTAGCAGGACGTAAGTCCCGAGGGTCTCGCGGGGGT
>CAYZMZ010000268.1:0-3631 GCA_964479655.1 uncultured Planctomycetaceae bacterium | reverse complement strand
CGCTCCATCAACGTTGCGTCTGGATAGGGAATTTCTCCGGTCAGCAGGAAGAACATCGTACAGCCCAAAGAATAAATATCAATTCCAGGGGTAACTTCAACGTTTCCCGCAGCCATTTCAGGAGCCATGTAGTCTACGGTTCCCATAAGAGAGGAGTCTTCCTTTTTAACTTCCTTTTTGGTGTTCTTACTGTCCTGAAGATGGGCGATACCCATATCCAAAATCTTGATTTGTCCCTTGTCGTTGAGAAGTAAATTATCGGGCTTAATATCACAATGAATCATCTTTCTGTCATGCGCATGTTTGAGCGCCTTGGCAGACTGACGCAAATAAGAAACCACGTCGTCTATGGGCAACGGACCGTCAGCTTTTACAATTTTTTCCAAAGATTGTCCGTTTACATATTCCATGACAATATAATATCGTTCCCCCTCCGATTCAAAATTATAGGCCTGAACGATATTAGGGTGATTTAAGGCGGCAATAGCTCTGGCTTCCGCCTGAAATCTTTTTATGGCTTCGGGATCTTTACAGTACTCTTTTGAAATGACTTTTAAGGCGACTTTGCGATTCATCATAATATGTTCCGCTAAAAACACCCGCCCCATGCCGCCAATTCCCAACAGATTTAGTAGTTTATATTTTCCTAAAAAGAACGCCGTCTTTCCCGACATTAATTGAAGGACTTGCCATTTGGTTAATAGACCGGTCTGAACCCAATAACGGGCGAGTTTTTCGGGACGATCAAACTTTTCGCTATTACTGTCTGCCTCCGCTTTGACTTTATCAAATTCTTCGGTGCTTAATAAACCGCTTTTATCTAATAGTCTTAATAGTCCGGTTACGTCTTGAACAGCCATTTGTTGTTCCTGAATATGCCTGAAAAGGCCTATTATACAATAAAGTTTGTTAAATTAATCCACACAGATTTTACTCTGATTTCACTTAAACGCTCTCGATTTTTCCATTTATACTGCTCCCACTTGAGTTTTTCCGGTTTATATTTTCATAAACCAGTCGTTTCATTTCGCCCTGATCGGCAAAACAAAGATTTCGCTCAACTTATTGGGGCGAAATCAAAACGACGTCAAGAGGAAAATTCAATCAATCATAGTAAAATTCCCGCCGTTTCATTTTTTACCCTAATCAATAAAATAAAAGTAATTTACAGGGCGAAATAAAAAACGGCACGAATCGAAAAAATTAAAAGGGGAAATAATAGTATAATCTGTTGGCAAAAAAATAATTTTATATCTGATTTATCTGCGTGAGCCTGTTATTTTTACTTCACAAATCAGATGTATTCGGTATTCTTTGTCAATTATATTATATATGTATAACACATAACTAAAAATATCGATATGAATCTATTATAACACAAAACAAATGATTTATGAAGTATACTGCCTTTTAGGAAAACTGAATAAATCAGGGGGTAATAACCCAGCCCAATTGCAGCCAGCCGTCTTTGGTTTGAGCCAAACGGGGAACTAATTTCCCTTTTACGGTGGATTTAATCGGACTGTCCGAGCGAATCATATCTGATAATTGACCTGCTTTGATTGCAAAATCATGCGGAATTAACTGCTCCAGTTCGCCGGTAAGACGATTCCGAAGCGTTGTTTCCTGAGCGGTCAGTTTACGCTTTCCTGTTTCAAAATCTCGAGGAATTAGTTCTGGTTTTTCAGTTTGAACAAACTTGACCTGATCCCCCGAAACGGGTTCTATTTTATAGGCGAATGTTAAATTCATCGGGATTTCCTGAAGCGGTTTATCGCCGCTGCCTTGGAAGGCGTCTATACGAATCGCAACTTTGACTTGGTTGTCTATAAACTGAATTCCAACCGGATAATCAGGATTGAAATAAACGTATCCCTGCGGAGCTTCTTTTCCGGCAGCTTTGTCTTCCGCCGCTCGTTTCGCCGCGTTTTCCTTAACTTTGCTAAACGCCTGAGCAGGTAACATGCTTTCGGCTATCGCCATAAAAACTTTATTATCTGCTTTCAAATCGGAAAGCATGACTTTGCCGATTTCCATAATAGCCGATTGATGAACCGCTACATAAATATCGTTGTTTCCCGGATTGCTCGGATTGGACGTACACAAAATCGGTAAATTATCTTTGATAACGCCCTTGAATATCAACTTGTCTTTTGTTGTCGAACATAAAAACGGAGCAGGAAATAACCCCCGGGCGCGATACAGTTCCGAAAACTGACTAAAACGGGTATTGGTATTGGAAAGCATTTTGACAACCGTATCGTTCATTGCGCTTTCCGCGCGAATACGGGCTTTTAATCCGGCTTCCGCATCGGCTTGCGGCTTCATTTCTGACGCGCGATTGGACGCAATGCTCTGAACCAATCCGCCTGGAGAATCAATTCCTGCAATATAAGAATTGACCTGTACGGAGGACAGCGCGGGAGTCGTCAGAAATTTCTGACCGTCAAAGAAAATACTCTTAACTACATAAATTGTATTGTTGGTTACAGAACTGACCGTAACTCTGCCGGATTGAGCGTAAGTATTTCCCGACGTTTTCGCGTTCAAACTGATAGTCATATTGATTCTATTGGGATCGGGAACAAACGCACCGGTCGTTTCACCCACCGTACGAACAACGCCATGCTGAGGCGTTCCGACAATAATTTCGTTTACCTGCTGGGTTTGATCTACCGGAGCGTCGAGAAATCGCAGTACAAAATTATCGGATAATTCAGCTTGCAGATTGGGCGTTTCGGTTAAACGATCCAACGCCTTGCAGACTTCCGGCATTTGCCGATTCTGCTTAACCCAAGTCATAATTTCGTTAAATTCCAAAACGTCTGCGATAGACGTATTGTCGCGTGATTTCAGTACTTTGGTCAACCGCTGGGTCGCTTGCTCAAGTCCCGCCTGAGGGTCTATTCCTTCCTGAACGATTAAACGAAGGAGAATATAGTCTTTCAAGCCGTTGGCAACATTGTTTAACTCGGAAACTTCCAATCCCCATTGATGCGAATGGAACTTTTGATAGACTTTTTCCAACTCTTCCAAATTCGGCTCTTGCTGAGATAACGCCGCACGAAGAGCGTCTATTCCGAGTACTTTGTACCATTTACGACCAATTTCGCCGTTGACAGCCAAGTAATTTATCAGAACGTTTCCGCTGTTTCGCAATTCGGTTAGCGAATTATTCAGAAACGCTTTATTGGATTCCGGGGTATTTATCGGAACGACAACCGGCGGATTGGTATCCAGCCAAGCGGCCAAGTCGCTTAACGTTTTTACGGTATCGGGAACCGGCTTGTCTGGAACGGTACTGGTCGCCGTCTGCCCCTGCAATACCGCAGGCAGCAAAAGGACAACAGCAAAATGAAACAATGCGGAAATTCGGTGGTTCAACTTCATTTTCTAATCTATGGGGGATAAAATAATAATAACGTATCAGGTGCGTGATTGTAACGATTTTGATAAACTGGTTCCACTTGACTTTTTCCGGTTTGAATAACAAAACCCAGCCATTTCATTTTGCCCCAATCAATAAAACAAAGGGTTGTTTTATTCTGTTCGGACGAAATCAAAACGACATCAGAAAAAAAATCAAGTAGTCATAGTATAAACTCCGCCGGTTCGAGTTCTACTTAGTTTT
>CAYZMZ010000267.1:3376-5280 GCA_964479655.1 uncultured Planctomycetaceae bacterium | reverse complement strand
TCCGTGTGTTTCACGCACGGCTATGAATATTCAACCGCTACGCGGTTGGGAGCAACACAATCCAAGCGGTATTCAAAATCAACCATTACAATTCTTCGTGCGCTTCGTGTCTTCGTGTCTTTTTGCTATTTCCTACAATTTTCTATGCAAATAGAAATTCCCGTCAAAAAGAAAACGTCAATACGGTTATAACAAGCCATAAAAAGAGCGCATTTGAGCAAGAATTTCAGCCTTATCGTATTGTTTCATTTTTAACGATTTCAAATCAACATTCTCGCCTTCCATACGTTGTAAAAATTCAGCCATGTCAGCTTGAATCACGTTGCTCAACTCCAACAAGCCTGGAGAATGGTATAGATAAAGGCGAAAGAAGTCGTTTTTATGCTTATTTACTTTTTCCTGATCTACATGAACTTCTTTCTTTTTAGCACTTAACGAAAGCCATGCCTTCGCTTTTAGAACCATTAAACAATCGACAGAAGCGTACGGCAGAGTTTCTATCAAAACGCGATTTTCATTCAAAAAATTGTAATAGTCTTCGTCCATAATAAAGGCGGATAAGCTGGACGTCTGATCATCAAAAGGAAAAGGGGCGATTCGCTGCTGCGTTTCCTCCGACAGGAAATCCGGTCTTCGGGAAGACAATTCCAATTTGAAAGGATAGTCAGAGAACAATATCAATATCACGCGTCGAACGAAACAGAGAACCGTTGAGTTCAAAATGTGCAGCACAGGCAGCACCGCCGATAATAACAAATTTTGAAGCGTATACCCCAAACGATTTCTGAAATAGTCGCAATCCGTTTACCATGAAATTCTCTCCAATAGTCGTTTCAGTTCCAGTTGAATCCGGTCGTCAGAATCGTCGCGAAATTGCAAATAAAGTGAAAGCGGGTCTATATAACCGTTTTTATTAAAAGGAGTTACGGGATAATGCCATAAATCCAATAAAAAACAGTTCGATTCCAATTCTATTTGAACATATTGTTTTATATGAGATAATTTGATATTCCTCAAATAAATCGCTCCGTTAAAACTGGCAGGAGTCGACATTTGAGTATAATGACTCAACGCACTTTCCCCGCCGGTTAAAACGTTATTTTGAATGGTCGTTCGCAGTTCGTTTGATACGATTATCGTCCTCTGAACAGGCGTTTGCATATAGGGAAGCGACTGTTTCCACAATTCTCGCCCCCAGACGTAAAATCGCAGTAGTTTCAACCGACCTTGCGGGACGATTTCCGCCAAGCCGAATTTCTCTAATTCTTTAAAAGTTCGACTTATTGAGGTCTTCGTATAGGGAAAACAATGCGTAATTTGGTTGCTTGTCAAGCCTTGATTGTTGGGAAACAGATGGTTCAGCACCCCTAATACAATCGCTTGCGCAAAAGGCGAAAACCTTTCCCGAATCGGCGTGTTTTGCGGCGTCCTCTCTCGAAACAATACGCCTAATTGCGGAATATACATCTGATAGCCGGGAATCAAAAATGCGTATTTATGTTCAATCAACGACTTACGTTTGGACGAAGCAAAACGTTCGGACACGAAAATTACGTTACATTCAAAATGCTTTTGAACAATATCCATCGCGCTGCGAATCGGCTTTGTTTGCAACTGAGTTTCCGAAAATTGATTGTTAATTAGAAAAAGAAACTTTACGTTCTCAATACTGGCTCGATACAACGTATATTCTTTTTGAAAATAAACAGGAAAAGCCGATGTTGACACCCGTTCTGGAATCGACAAACTCAATCCCAGAGTTTCTTTGATATATTCAACCGCTTTTGCAATTTTTAGTCTGTTATCCATGACATTAACAATAAAAAGTTAAATTAACATTTGCAATGTTATTATTCATTATACATGTTATTAACAAAAAGTCAAGACATATTTTTATATTTTTC
>CAYZMZ010000267.1:0-3366 GCA_964479655.1 uncultured Planctomycetaceae bacterium | reverse complement strand
AATACGCCGCATGACCTTATACGCGTCTTCCGATTTCCCAACCTATTTCTGGAATCCCGCCGAGATACCGCCTGATGTCAATCGGGAAAAAAACAGTTTGCCAAGATAGGGGAGATTTATGGAATAGATATAGATACAGAGTAAAAATTATTTCGGGTAGCAAAAGAGTTCCGTAGACAAGCAACGAACGATAGGCGAATCGGGTACTGTACCGTCCCCCACCCTGTCCCAATATAGTTTTTCAACCGTCTTGACCCATTCCGCGAATACGCTATAATACGGAATATAATGTTAGCAGGTCGGAGGAAATTCCCACAACGCCATTTATACTCTGGTTATCTGAGTTTATCCTCCTAACGATAATTATACGGCTTCCACTTGATATTTTCCGGATTGTATTGTCCTAGTATAATTCGTTAAGAAAGCGTTTTGCTCGTACCGTTGCGAAAAAAAAAACGCCCCGTGAATCGGAAACGTTACCCCTCCGAAAAAAATCACGTAAAATCCGATATTTCAGAATTATCCTTTACCCCAAAAAGCAATAAATGTTAGACAATAACTTACCTTCCTATATTCCTGAAGAAGAAGAGCAGGAAGCTCTGCAAAAACTCGATAAACGAACTCGCGCCCGCGTGATCGCTTTTCAATTATGCGTTCAAGACGACGCCAATCCGCAAAATCCCAATTCGTCCATGGCGGCAGAAATGGAACAGCAAATAATCAACGATTCTCTGCACGGTCCCAAGCAGCAGGAAATGGCGGCCGCCTTGTTTGAAGGAATTCGGGAACACAAGGCTGAAATCGACGAAAAAATCGGGCAGATGTCGGAAAACTGGAGCTTAAACCGAATTGCGCTCACCGATAGAAACGCCATCCGATTGGGAATTTACGAACTTATGTATACCGATACTCCTGTTCCGGTGGTCATAAACGAAGCTGTTGAAATCGCTAAAATGTTCGGTTCGGAAAACTCAGCCGCTTTTGTCAACGGAATTTTGGATAAAGTCGCCAAGTCCAAAAATACCAGTTCCAATTGAAATTTTCCGACTTATATTTATTATCGTAAAACAGTCGTTTCATTTCGCCTTAATCGGTAAAACGAAGCGTTTTATTCGTATTGCGGCAAAATCAAAACGGCGCCGAGAGGAAAAATCAAGTAGTTATTGTATAAAAACGTTGTTATGCGTCAGATTACCCCAAAGGGGTTTTCATGCGAATGATTGTTAGCAGAATTAGTCTATATTAATTATTACACAAGTATAAAAAATGCAAGATAAATACGATGTAGTTGTAATCGGTTCAGGTTTAGGAGGCATGACAGCCGCCAATACGCTAGCCCGTTCCGGGTACAAGGTTCTTCTGTGCGAGCATCATTTTCAGCTCGGCGGATTAGCCGCCTGGTTCAAACGTCCCGGAGGACTGATTTTCGACGTTTCTCTCCATGGATTTCCCGTTGGAATGATTAAATCCTGCCGTCGATATTGGACGCCGGAAATTGCCGATAGAATTGTTCAGCTGAAAAATATCAAGTTTGACAATCCGATGTTTAATCTGACTACAACCTTTAATCGGGAAGATTTTACCGATTTGTTGGTTAGCCGATTTAACGTCCCCAAGGAAAACGTGGTTGCTTTTTTCGACGACGCCAGACAGATGAATTTTACGGATGACAAGTCTATGACCGCCCGGGATTTATTTGAAAAGCATTTTCCCGGCCGGAAAGATGTCGTTCGGCTTTTGATGGAACCGATTACCTATGCCAACGGTTCGACCTTGGACGATCCGGCGTTATCCTACGGAATCGTTTTTTCCAACTTTATGTCCAAGGGCGTATTTACTTTTTCAGGAGGAACAGACCAGCTGATCGAATTGATGAAAGCGGAATTACTCAAAAACGGAGTCGATATCGCCTTAAAAACCAAAGTTATCGGAATCGATGTTGAAAAAAATGCCGCTCAGCGAAAAGTATCAGCCGTTCAGGTGGAAATAAATGGCGTTTGTACAAAAGTTCAAACAAAAGCGGTTGTCTCTAACGGCAATCTCCTTTCCACAATTTTCGATATGGTTGGCGAAACGAATTTCGATCCGGCTTTTATCGCGCAGGCTAAAGCGGTTAGAATCAATAACTCCAGTTGTCAAGTGTACATTGGACTGGCAGAAGGCGATATGCTGGACGAATCCGTTTGCGGAGATTTGCTGTTTACCTCGGTTGCCTCCGAGTTTGATACAAAAAAACTCCTCTCGCGTGATATAACCAGTCGAACGTATTCTTTCTATTACCCGCGCACCCGACCGGGCAGTAATCGCTGCGCCATCGTCGCCAGTACCAACGCCAATTTTGACGACTGGTCCAAATTATCTCCGCAACAATACAAGCAATCCAAAGACGATTTAATTGCAACGACGTTAAACGCACTGGAAAAATACGTGCCCAACATTCATCAAAGAGCGATTTACACAGAAGCCGCTACGCCCTGCACGTTCCAAAGATACACCCTTCATCGCGCCGGAGCCAGTTTCGGTACCAAGTTTGAAGGTTTAGAGGTTAGCCGGACTTTACCGCAGCAAATTGCCGGTCTGTATCATACCGGTTCCGTCGGAATTATTATGTCCGGCTGGCTGGGAGCCGTCAATTACGGCGTGATTGTATCCAACGATGTTGCCGCCGCTTTATGCCAAGGCGAAAAATAATGTAGAGGCTATCCGACTTTGTATCGAATAACCTCTTTATACTGGTTCTACACTTCTTCCGGTTTGTACAACAAACATCAGTCGTTTCATTTCGCCTTAATCAGTAAAATAAGGGCTTATTTGATTCTGAAGGCGAAATAAAAACGACGTCAAGAAGAAAGAATCATATAATCATAGTATAATTCCAGCAACTTTATTTGATTCCGTCGACGCTTTTTATCGCATCGGCGTTATTCTATTTTGCATTCTATTCTATCGGTACGTCTTTCTATCGAATTGTCGATTTTATGGCGTCGGCTTTTTGCAGGTACTCGCTTGAATCCTTTTCGTTACCGATAAATTTAAGCATCATAGATAAATTTCGATACGGAATTTCCAGCGCATCGGAACTTGTCAGACCTTCATCAACCGCCTGTTCGAGGCAGAAAATACCGTTTTCCGTTAAATTAACCGCCTGTTTCTGCTTGCCGACTTCCCAGAAAGAAACGCCCATACTGACCAAGGTTTCTCCCAAACGTCCAAGTTCGGTACGCGGAATGCCGTCGGCAACCGATTCAAAAATTGGCAGAGTTTTTGTATACCACTGAACTGCTTGTTCATGATTTCCATGAGAAATGGCGTCAATCGCTCCCAAACGGAAATACAATCGTCCTTGAATATACAAATCGGTGGCTG